>JAKJGD010000369.1 GCA_022704585.1 Spirochaetota bacterium
TCCCCTATGAGCTGATCCCGCCGGTCGAGGGACCGCTCGCGAGCATCTCGGAGACCAACTGGCAGTTCAGGAAGGCGTGGCACCCGCTCCTGAAGGGGGAGGAATCCTGTGCCGCGGCGCATCCCGACCGCTCCCTCTTCCTCTGCTGGCCGCCTCCGGAGAATCCCATGGCCGCGCGGGCGATCGATCATTACCGGAAAGCCGGCGGAAGCACCGTGATCCTGCTCGGCGAGATGAAGCCGCTCTCCATGGGAGACGCGGCCCTGTATGAGCTTATGAAAGGACTGGAAACGATCGAGAGAAGGCCGGTCCACGGCTGGCCGGGGATGCGCGAGGAGATCCACGTCGTCTCCTGCCGCTGATCCCCGGGCCATGCACGCCCCCTTACTCCGGATATCCGGTGATCTCCTTGATCTTCCTGAAGAGCGGGTCCAGCTTCCCGTACATTTTGAGGTATACTTCCCTGTAGAGCCTGTCGTAGAGCTTCCGGTTCTCCCGTATTGGATCGAACACCTCTTTCACCCTGGTCATGGCTTTCACCGCAGACGGGAAGTCGGGGTAAAGCCCCAGCCCGACCGCCGCGTCAATCGCCGCGCCGAGGGCGCAGGTTTCGTAGGTATGCGGCCGCTCGGCCGGAAGACCGAATATATCCGCGGTGATCCGGACCGCCATGTCGCTCTGCGATCCCCCGCCAGACACCCTTAGCTTCGTGATCTTCGTCTTCGTCTTGCGCTCGGTGTACTCCGCACCCTCGCGCAGGGCATACACCAGGCCCTCCAGTATGGCGCGGTAGAGGAAGGCCCTGTTGTGCACGTCGCCGAAACCGATGATCGATCCCTTGGCGTACTGCTCGGTGTTGAGACCGGGCGACCAGTAGGGCTGGAGCACGAGCCCCATCGCGCCGGCAGGAGTTTTTTCAATGAGCGCGTCGAACAGCTTCTCGGGCACGATGTGCTTTTTCTTCGCCAGCTCCTTCTCGCGTAGTCCGAACTCCTCCTTGAACCAGCTTACCATCCAGAAGCCCCGGAACACCATGTACTCGGTGTAATAGGCGTCGGGCACCGAGGAAGGGTACGGCGGCCTCATCTTGTACAGCTCGACATATTTGTCTGTTGCGGTGTTGAAGGTCGCGGTCGTACCGAAACTCAGGCACCCCGTTTCCGGCGTGAGACATCCGGCGCCGAGGATCTCGCACCCCTTGTCCGTGCCGGCGGCGATAACGGGCAGCCCTTCCGGGATACCTGTCTCCTTCGCGGCTTTTTTGCTGATCCGCCCCAGGTGCTCCGCGGGCTTCACCAGGCCCGGGAGCTTCTCCCTCTCGATCGGGAAGAGCATCCACTTGATGTCGTATTTACCCGCCCACTGGTATGTCTTGTTGTTGATGGGCAGATAGCCCACGTTGCTGCCGACCGAGTCCGCGAATTCACCCGTCAGCTTGTAGGTAAAGAAGCCCGAGAGCAGGAGATACTTGTAGGTTTTCTCCCAGATATCGGGCTGGTTCTGCCGGATCCAGTTCGCCTCGCACATCTGCATGACGGAATCGACCTGGTCGAGCAGGCCGGCCGCTTTCAGAACCGGCCGCAGGGCCGCGGGGAGCATGCCCTTCGAATCGGCCATCCGCTGGTCAAGCCAGACAATCGCGGGGCGGAGGGGCTTGCCGTCCTTTCCCATGTTGATCACCGTGGCCCGCTGCGTGGTCAGGGTGACGGCGACGATCGACTCCTTCAGCCTGCCCGCCTTCCGGATGACCCCGCTGGTGGCGGCGCAGAGCATCTTCCAGTAATACTCCGGATTCTGTTCCGCCCAGCCCGGGTGCATGGAAAAATAGGGCTCGATCTGCCATTTGTCGATATGCAGGATGTTGCCCGAGGTGTCGACCAATGCCGCACGTATCGACTGGGTCCCCGCATCGATGGAGAGAATCGTTTCACCTGCTGATTTTTTTGTTTTCATGTGCATTCTCCGTTTTTTGATATCACTGCTTTCCAGGCCATGCAGAATGTCATTGCGAGGAACCCACTTGATTCGTGAGGGCGACGAAGCATGCCTCGACTCCGCTCGGTAACCGGGTGGTCCCTGAGCGAAGTCGAAGGGCGCTGCGCTCGCGATGACAGACGCGTTATTCCCATGCCAGATCCGTGTCCAGAACCGGCAGCCGCCTACTTCAGCCCGAGCACCCCGCCCGGGTTCATGATGTTCTTCGGATCAAAATGCTTCTTCAACGTGCGAATTACCTCCATCTGGACCCTGCCGATGTGCGGCTCCAGCCATGGCGCGAGCATCCTGCCCGTTCCGTGGTGGTGGCTCGGCGAACCGCCATTCCGCGTGATCGCGTCGATCACGCCCTTCTGGAACTTCAAATACGCTTTCGTGTCGTCCATCTTCATGATGTAGATGAAGTAGAGGTTCGTTCCCTGCGGATAGAAGTGCGACGCGTGGGTCATGCAGATGGTCCCGGGACGGCTCTTGACGAACTCCCGCACGCCCTGGTGGAGCCGGTGCAGGTTGTCCCAGGTTACGGCCGACTCGAGCGTGTCGATGATGATCCCGTAATCCTGAAGATCTTCGCGCATGTAGGGCTCCTTGTACCGGGTATGCTCCCACTTCTTCGTGGCAAACCCGGTGAGGGACATGGCGCCGTATTTCCTGCTGATTTTGCCGATCATTTTTTTCACGTGTTTCGCATACCCGAGCTCGCCCTCGGCCGTGCCCAGCATGAGACAGCGCTGCATGGGCTTGTACCCGCGGAGCGTCATGAAGGATTCCACCGGGGTCCCGTGGATCCCGTAGAGCTTGAGGCCCACGTCGGTCTCCTCAGGGTCCGAGATGCGGTAGACCGCGGGCTTGCCGAACTCGCCCTGCATGATCTCGCGGCTCGCGTCGACCGCGGCCTCCCAGGTCGGGAACATGTATGCAAACCGCTGGCGGTTCTCGGGCGCGTAGCGGAAAATGCGCATCGTTACTTCGACCAGCACGCCGAACGTGCCTTCGCTCCCCTTCATGATGTCATTTACCTTCGGTCCGGTCGCGGTGCCGGGGTAATCGAGCGTTTTGAAATCTCCTGCCGGCGTCACGTATTCGCCGCTCAGGACGATATGGTACGCGTCCCCGTAATAGGTCGAGGCCTGCCCGGAGCCCAGCGTCACGACCCATCCGCCGACGGATGAAAACTCGAAGGACTGGGGAAAGTGGCCGCAGGTGTACGCCCGCTTCGTGCCGAAGCGGTTGGGAGCGTCGTTCAGGGCCTCCTCGTACGCGGGACCGAGCATGCCCGGCTGCACCACCGCGGTCTGGTTCTGCTCGTTGATGCTCAGGAGCCTGTTCATATGCGTGCTGAGGACGAGCGTCACACCGCCGCGCTTCGGGATAAGGCCCAGGGTCACCGAGGAACCGCCGCCGTACACGTAGAGCGGCAGCTTTCGCGCGTTGCACAGGGCCACGATTTTCTTCACG
>JAKJGD010000370.1 GCA_022704585.1 Spirochaetota bacterium
TCTCGCCGAAAAAGACGACGGTCGGTTTCAGGATCGCCTTGCAACCGGTACAGCGGGGCGGTTTCTTTGACGCTATCACGTCGGCCATGTTAAAGGCGGCGTCATCGAACAGCCGGCCGCAGCCGAGGCATTCCAGCCTGCTGACATTGCCATGGTACTCGATCACGTTCCGGCTGCCCGCCTCCTGGTGGAGATTGTCTATGTTCTGGGTGATGATGCACTGCAGGCGTTCCATCCGCTCGAGCTCGGCCAGTGCGAGGTGCCCCGGGTTCGGCTTTGCCGTACGCGTGAGATCGACCATGTCGAACAGCATGCGCCACACCTTTTCCGGGCTCGCGTAAAAGGCCTGGATTGTCGCATATTCCGACGGATTGTACTTCTGCCACAGCCCGCCCGCGCTCCTGAAATCGGGAATGCCGCTTTCGGTGGATATGCCCGCTCCGGTCAGGGCAATGATATTGTTCGCGCTCTGGATTATCTCCACTGCCCGTGCAATGTTTATGTCCATGCTTTTATCCTCGCGGAGCCACCTGGTATAAAGATATCACGAGTTGCGGTTAAAGACAATTCCCGTTCAAACAAATCAGAAGTCTGCTGCATATAAGCTGACACCTGACGCGATACATGGATGTATCGCCATTTTCCGGGGCTGACGCCGGGGAAAATGCAGGGTTTTGCGGATTTATTCCTCAAAACCGCTCCTGAAAAACTCCAGGGAAGAAGTTTTTCAGTTACAAGAGACTTTTGTCAACAAATTATATCTTGACATCGGGATATTCTGCCGCTACATACAGGGCTCCCGGTCGGGAAAATTTCATATGCGGGGTTCATAGTATGGAATGCAAATGCGGCGGCGCGCTGATCGATGGGAAAACGACCTATCGTGTAAGTAAAAAGAATTTTTCACTAATCCTGGAGAACATACCAGCATTCAAGTGCACACGGTGTGACGCGGTCCTGACCACCGAGGAAACCACTGACAAAATCCAGCAGCTGGTCAACCGCATAGAAAGGGAGAGCAAGGAAATCGTTACCGGAAAGCCGTCGGCCAACCTGTACGACTACTGAGCCATTACGGTGCACCAGCCCCGTTACATCGCCGTTCCGGGCCTTCTTCCCTTCGCCGGTCTGCAGTCCTACCCTGGTTAACAGATAAATCCGCTTTTTTATTGACACGGAACATCCGCGCCGTAACGTTAACGAAAGCCATGATTTAAGGAGAACGACATGAGAGTACGATTCGCCCCGAGCCCGACCGGGTTTCTGCATGTGGGCAACGCACGGACGGCCATTATCAATTTCCTCTTCGCGAGGAAAAACCACGCCACCATGCTGCTCCGCATAGAGGACACCGACATGGAGCGAAGCACCAGGGAATCGGAGCAGTCCATCTACCAGGACCTTTCATGGCTGGGAATATCCTGGGACGAAGGCCCCGACGTTGGCGGCCCGGCCGGTCCCTACCGGCAGTCGGAGCGCTTCGACATCTACCGCACGTACACCGACAAGCTGCTCGCGGACGGCAGCGCCTACTACTGCTACTGCACCAAAGAAGAGCTTGAAGAGACAAAAAAGGACGCCGGGGCGCACCAGGACGCTTTCGTGTACAACGGCAAGTGCCGCAACCTGAACGCGCAGGAGCGCGCGAAGCTCGAGGCCGAGGGCCGGAAGCCGACGATCCGCTTCAAGGTCCCGGATAACGTCCCGGTCGTGGTCCATGACCGCATCAAGGGGCCGGTCGAGTTTAACAGCAGCAATATCGGCGGCGATTTCATTATAATCAGGTCGGACGGCGTGCCGGTGTTCAATTACATCGTCATCATCGACGATGCGCTTATGAAGGTCAGCCTGGTCATCAGGGGAGACGACCACCTGTCAAACACGCCGAAGCAGCTCCTCGTGGCGCGGGCCCTGGGACTGCCGGAGCCGGAATACGCCCACCTCCCGCTGATCATGGGACCGGACCGGTCGAAGCTCTCGAAGCGGCACGGGATCACCTCGGTCGAGATGTACCGGAGCCAGGGCTACCTGCCCGAAGCGCTTATGAACTACATGTCCATGCTCGGCTGGGCATCGGAAAGCGGCGAGGAGATCCTGCCGCTTGGCGAGATCATCAACCAGATGGAGCTGGAGAAGCTCTCGAAGAACGCGCCGATCTTCGACTTTCAGAAGCTCCGCTGGATGAACGGACAATATATCCGCGAGTACCCGCTGGATAAAATCACCGACCTCTTCCTCCCCCATATCCGACAGGCCGGGTTCGCGGTCGATACGGTCGGCCGGAAGCACATCGAGGACATCATCGCGATACTCCGCAAGTACTGCGATATCCTCTCGGACATAGGCCAGTTCGCCGGAATCTTCCTCGACGAAGTGTGCGAGCCCGACGCTGATGCGGACGCGATGCTGAAGACCGAGGACGGGCGCAAGGTCATCACTGCGGCGCGCAACCTTTTCGCCTCAGAACTGACGCCCGACAATTTCGCATCCCTGCTGGTGAGCCGTGTCAAGGAGACCACTTCACTCAAGGGGAAGAGCCTTTTCATGCCCCTCAGGGCGATAATCACCGGCCGGCAGAAGGGCCCGGAGCTGGACCAGTCGATGCCGGTCATCGGGTACGATACCTGCAGGAAAAGAATTGATTACTGCTTCACCCGTTACTGCTCATGAGCAGGCACCGGCAATATACATCCGTGATAGAGAAACGAAAGAGGTAGACTCGTGAAAAAACTTGCATTGATTCTGCTGGTCATAATCATTCCGGCGGCCTCCTGCCGCAAGGGGATCAACGCGGTACCGACCGGGACCTGGAACTACCGTCTCCTGGTCAACGGCGCGGACATAGGAAGTGCCGTTATCAGCAACGAGATAAAGGGCGGCAATTACGTATCCACAACCGTGATGGAAATGGATGCGGGATACGTCCGTAACAGTACGAAACAGATCATAATAGAGACCATGGAATTCAAACCGGTCAGGCTGGAAGTCTACAACGTGACAGAGCAGAACGGCCAGAAGAGCGAAATGACAACTATCGCGAAGTTTACCGGCAACAGGGTGGACCTGAACGCCGCGGCGACGCTGTCGACCATCACGATTGACAAGCCATTCATCCTCGAGGGCAATTATTTCATGAATGAGCTCATCAAGCACGGGTTCAAGGAAGGGACCATCCTGAAAAACTACGTGTACGAGCCATCGGTCGACGTGGAGGAGCCGATGCTGGTCATGGTAAAGGTGTTCGGGCGCGAGAACGTCTCCATTAATGGCAAAAATAAAAAACTGATCCACCTCGGGTTCTCCATCGAAAATATGAAGAACATCGACATGTACATGGACGATGAGGGGGTAACGCATAAAACGACCATCGTCATGCTGAACAACAAGCTGGAGCTCGTCCTGAAATGAGACCTGCCCGCTCCCGGACCGCCCATCC
>JAKJGD010000371.1 GCA_022704585.1 Spirochaetota bacterium
CGTCGCTGATGAGCGCCCCCACCCGGTTGTCGTCGATATCGATAAAGTCAAAATAGTCGCCGCCGACCCCGCGCGCCGCTTTCGTGTAGCCCTTCAGCTGGATCCCGCCCTTCTCGTAGAAATTCGTCGGGTTGAGCCCCTCCTGTATCTCCTTGGCCATCTCTATCTGCTCTTCCATGATGCGGGACTCGATCTCTTTTTCCTTCGCCTCCTTGATCTGGGCGGTCATCTGGTTGAATTCGGCGGCAAGCTGGCCAAGCTCGTCCCGGCTGTTGATCTGTATCCGGTGGTCAAGGTTCCCCTTGCCGATGATTTCGGCTCCCTGGGACAGCGCCCGTATGGGGCGGATGGTGACGGTCGCCATGATGATGGACGCGATGATCGCGATCCCGAGGACGAGAAGCGACATGGGAATGATGAACTTCACGAGCTTCGCTATTTCGTCCCGTATGATGATGTCCGAAAGGCCAATGACCACGGTCCCGATCTTCCGGTCCAGCTTGTCCATGACCGTTTTGGAAAAATCGTATACCGTGCCGAGCGTGTCCGTGGGATCCTCCACGTTCTTTACGAGTATCTCGGCGCTCGCGGTGCGGTCCGCCAGCTTCCGGTCGATCCTGTCGCTCAGCGGCTTCTCCAGGTCGCGCGTACCGCGGCGGTCGAAATACCGGATGACGAGGTCATCCCTGTCCAGTATAAAGGCGTACTTGATGTGCTTGATCTTTTTCAGGTCGTTAATCGCCTCGATGAGCGACAGCTCGTCAACGCCGATCGACTGCTGGGCGGTATTCGCGAGGTGGACGGTTTCCCGCTCTACCATCTGCATGACCTGGGTCCTGAGGAGCGAGCTCTCGTTCCAGATGAAAAACAGGGTCAGGGCGACAATAATCATGACCACGATCGATATGATGGCCAGTGAAAACTTGAGCCTGATGCCGAATCTCACGCCCCGCCGCCCGGCGGGCGCCGCTTCTCCAGCCATGCGTCCCTCTTCCTTCTCCGCATCCGGCCCGCGTCTGCCCCTGTCGTCGCTCATCCTGCTTAACGCTCCATGAAAGCCAGCACCTTTCTGATATTGTTCCGGGCCTTGATATTGCCGGGATCAATGGCGAGCACTTTGCGCCACTCCTGCACCGCCCTTGGGAAATTATTGCTGGTGTAGTAAAATATGCCGTTGTTATAGTACTTGTTCACGAGCTCGCGCTGCTTCTCCGTCAGCACCGGCCCCTGCTGGATCGCGCCGCCGCCGATACGCAGCTGCGACTCGATCTTGTTTACCGTAATCGCCGCCCGCACGTTCGTCGGATCGGTCCGTACGACCAGGCGCAGCTGGGCAAGGGCCCTCTCGATGTTATCCTTCCCGCCAGCCTGGTAGAGATTCATGGCCCCCTGGTAGCGGCGCTCGTTATCGGCCCTCTCAACTGCCGTCATGTTGCCGGCCTCGGCCTCTTTGAGGCCGGCGGCCGCCTGGGCGATGAGATTATCAAGCCCCGGGTATTCCCTGTCAATTGATTTTATGATATTAAACGTGCGAAGCGCATTCCGGTAGTCCTTCCGGTCAAGATACTCCTTTCCCTCCATGACCCGCGCCGCCACGACATTTCCCCTGTTTTCCGGATTAATCATGAGATCACACTTTATTATAAACTCGCGCGCCACCTTGTTTTTCGGGAACAGCGTGAGTATGCTTTCCCATTTCTTCCTCGACTCGACGAACATCCCCTTGCCATAGAGCGATTTACCGGCCATCGACAGGGAGCGTATTACCTCATAATAAGGCGAATTCTCGTCGACCGCCTCCTCCTCCTCAATCCTGAGGGCATCCCGCGCCCGCTGGAGATATTCCCTGGCGTGCTCGTTCATATTATCCAGGGAGAGGGTAAGCACGAACGAATCGATCGCGCGCTTGTAATTGCCCTGGGTGTACGACATGATCCCTTCCTGGAACGTGGCATTTATCCGCTCCAGCCTCCGTTCGCGCTCTTTCTGCTCCCACTCCTTCCTGAGCCGGCCCAGGTTTTTCAGGAGCTCGGCGGCGTCCTTGTAGTCCTCCACCAGGGCCAGGCAGGCCTCCAGGTCGTCCTGTGCCTCTTTGAAGCGGTTGTTCGCTATGTTGTTCTTTCCGGAACGGTAGGCGTCCTCGGCCTGCTTCTGCCGCTGGGCCAGGAGCATCTTTTCTTCCATGAGATCGTTTATCTTCTCGATATAGTCCTTCGCGTCGCGGTGCTTCGGGTCGATCTTCAACACTTCGTTAAATTCCGCCTGTGCCTGGTTGTATTCGTTTTTGTTGAAATAGGCGACGCCCCTCGCCATGTAGTCACGGATTTTCTCGAACTTGATCCGGTTTTCAATGGCAAACTTGCACTTGCGCTCGCCCTCGATCGCCTCGTTGTCCCGGGGCACATATTTGAGAACCTGTTTCCAGGTCCTCAGCGCCTTCTGGTAATCCGGGTACTCGAGCAGCATCTCGTTCCGGGCCTCGATTTTTAACGCCTCAACCTTTTTCCGCATCGCCTCCGACAGGCGTATCCTCTCCTCCGCTGCCCGTATCTCGCGCTCGAGGTTCTTCATGTTGTCCATGGCGTCCTTCATGTCGCCGTCATTGGGATCGGTACGGTAGGCGTTCGCGAATTCATCCAGGGCCTCCTTCCCCGTCGTGATGCCGGTCTTCACCTCTTCATCATTCTCCCCTTTCAGCTTTCTGCGTGCGAGGCGGTAATACAGCTTCGCCTTCTGGAAAGAGATGTCCTTCCGCTGCTTGATCTCGTACACCATCTCGATTTTCTGCTGTATCTTCTCGTTTTCGGGCTCCTGTTCAAGGCAGCTGAGCCAGAGGCCGATCGCCTGGTTATAGTCCCTCTTGTCGAAGTAGGCCTGTGCCTCCCGGTTCATTTCCCGAACAGTGGCCGCACCGAGCCCCGTCGACACCAGGAGCGCCGCCGCCAGCGAAATAAGTACCGGCCTGTATGCTGAATGAAAAATCATATTTCTTTCCGGTCCCCCGAAACACGTTTATTAGACAGCGGTGGCCACGAAAAAAAACAAAAAAAGCCACCGTTCATACGTAACGGCGAGGCATCTCGATATTTTTTCCGGGCCCGGGCGCCCCGTGTTAAATTTTTCTTGAAATTCTGAGCCGTTAAATATCTTTTGTATTACCGTTCGGTTTGCCGGACGTCACGCGGGTGTAATTCAGTGGTAGAATGTCAGCTTCCCAAGCTGAACGTCGTGGGTTCGAGTCCCATCACCCGCTCATTCCCCCTTCTTCCGAGCCAGCCGGACCAGGAGCCGGAGCCTGAACAGCAGCAGCTGAAGGTAAAATGATATCCTTGAGCCGAACCCCATCGTCGTGATGACCAGCCCGAGCCCGACAAACGTAAGCGTAATCAGGCCGAACCTGTTCGGAAATTTTTCCATGATTGTCCGC
>JAKJGD010000372.1 GCA_022704585.1 Spirochaetota bacterium
GCGCGGTCACTGCCGCGCGCCACAACTCGAAACGTGCCTGCGTGCAGGAGATAACCTCTTACGAAAGAAGGGCGCTGTCCGAGTCCCGGCCCCTGTCGGAACTGAAGCCCGGGCTGATAGTGACCAACCCTCCGTACGGCAAACGCATGGGAGCGGAGGAGGACCTTGCCCCGCTGTATGAATTGCTCGGCGACTCGCTCAAGAAGCACTTCCGTGGCTGGCGCGCTGCCGTGTTCACCGGCGAGCCCGAGCTGGGCAAGCGGATGGGCCTGCGCGCAAGCAGGGTCAACGCCTTTTTCAACGGGCAGATTCCCTGCAAGCTCCTCCAGTTCAGCGTTGGCGCGAAGAGCTTCGTTGACCGCGCGGCCCTGGACGAGCGGGAAGAGCGTATCGGGCTTGATCGGGCGATGAAGCGGGGGGCCGAGGCCTTCTCCAACCGCATAAAAAAGAACCTGCGTACCATCGGGCGCTGGGCCGCGCGCGAGGGGGTGGAATGCTACCGGCTCTACGATGCCGACCTGCCGGAATACTCGGCCGCGGTGGACATCTACGGCGACCGGGTGCACGTTCAGGAGTATGCCGCGCCCTCGAGCGTGGATGCGGCCAAGGCGGCCGTTAGACTGGAAGACATCATGACGGTCCTCCCGCACGCGCTGGGAAAGGAACGCGGAAACATAGTCTTGAAGGTACGGAGCAGGCAGAAGGGAACCAGCCAGTATCATAAGCTCAATGACCGGGGCGAGTTTATAGAAGTGCGCGAGGGCCCATGCCGCTTCCTGGTGAACATGGTTGATTACCTGGATACCGGCCTGTTTCTGGACCACCGTCCCACGCGTGCAATGCTAGGCCGCATGGCCCGGGGCAGGCGTTTCCTGAACCTGTTCTGCTATACCGCGACCGCCACGGTGCATGCGGCGCTGGGCGGGGCGTCGGCCACGACCTCCGTGGACATGTCGTCCACCTACCTTGACTGGGCGCAGCGCAACTTTGACCTGAACGAAATCCGGGGGAGGGACCACGGCCTGGTGAGGGCTGATTGCCTTGACTGGATTGACGCGTGCGGCGAGCGGTTTGACCTTGTTTTTCTTGACCCCCCGACATTCTCCAATTCCAAGCGCATGGACGGGACTTTCGACGTCCAGCGCGACCATGTCAGCCTGTTACTGGCGACGGCGCGCCTGCTCGATAAAGGGGGGGTGCTGGTATTCAGCTGCAACAGGCAGAAGTTCAAGCTTGACAGGGGCTCGCTGGACGGGCTCGCTGTCGAGGATATCTCGAAAAAAACGATTCCGCCCGATTTCGAGCGGAACCCGCGCATTCACCAGTGCTGGCTGATCACTAAAGACAGATAACAGTGCTGCTGCAAATAAAAAAATTTGTGTAATCTGCGTTGTATTATAATTTTACAACATGGGCGAGTTTCTGTCATTCCCGCGGAGGCGGGAATCCAGGAGCACAACAAGCTTTTAAAAAAATGGATCCCCGCTTTCGCGGGGATGACAATTCCTCTAATAAACGTTTACTGTCCCACCATGTCGATTAGTGCGGTCGACATCCACGGCACGTAGGTTATGATGATTACCGTGACCAGTAGGAGCAGAAGGAACGGCACTATGTACCGGTATATGGAAAGCAGCGGCTTGTTGAACAGGTACGACGACAGGTAGAGGTTAAGGCCAACCGGCGGCGTCAGGTATCCGAGTTCCAGGTTCGCCAGGAAAATGATGCCAAGGTGCACGGGGTGGATGTCGAACACTGCACCGAGCGGTATGATAAGGGGCACCACCACGAGTATCGCCGAATAGATGTCAAGGAAGCACCCGGTGACGATCAGGGCGATGTTGAGCAGAATGAGGAACAAAACACGTGAGTGAATATTTGCCTTGATCCATATTGCGAGGTTCTGCGGTATTTCAGCGTCGACGATATAATAGGACAGGCCCTTTGCCAACGCCAGAATGACGAGTATGCCGCCTATTACAGGCAGGCACTTGAGCATGACGCCGGGAAGGTCGCCGAGCCTGATATCCCGGTGAACGACCATCGTGATGAAGAGAGAATAGAGCACGGTGATCGCCCCGATCTCGACCAGCGTGGTGAGCCCGGAAAAGAAGCCGACCAGTATGATCACCGGAAGCATGAGCTCCCATATGGAGCTTCTGAGACCGGTGAGGGCAGCGCGGCCGTGGAAGGGAACGCGCGGGACCTTGCCCCGCACCGCGGCAACGACACCCATGACCGACAGGGCCACGACCATGAAGATGCCCGGCAGGAGGCCGCCGGCATACATCTGCTTGATGCTTATCTGTGCCACGACCCCGTACAGGATTACCGGAAGGCTCGGCGGGAAGAGAAGGCCGATGCTGCCCGATGCCGTGACGAGACCATAGCTGAAATTTTCGTTATATCCGCCGCTTTTTATTAAAATCATGGAGAGCAGCCCGCCGAGTGCCAGTATCGTAACCCCGGAGGCCCCGGTGAAAGTGGTGAAAAAGGCGCACACGAACACCACGACGATGGCCATGCCGCCCGGGAGCCATCCGAGGAACGAGCGGAAAAAATCGATGAGCCGCTCGCCCGCCTTGCTCTCTGAGAGTATCATGCCGGTGAACGCGAAGAGCGGGATTGCCGGGAGCGAGCTGCTGACGAGCATGGTGTATGCCTCGTTAGAGATGGATTCGAGCTGGCCGCCTGAACGCACGAAGAAAAGGTAGGCCAGCCCTCCCAGCACGACGAAGACCGGCGTGTCGAAGAAGGCCGAGACTATCAGTATAATGATGATCGGAAACGCAATGAACGACATCGTCCCCTGCGAAAACTGGGAGATGACGTCCGTGAACGATACTGCGTCCGGGGAGAACGCGGTTATGATGTTGCCTATCTGGGGAAGGGAGAAAAAAGTCCCCGCCAGAAGGCCCAGGGCCACGATGACTCTCCCTGCGTGATGGGTCGGCGCGGTTGTGACAAACCGCACCGCCATTACAGCGTACCCGACCGGCATCACGGCGGCAACCAGCTGGATAGGGAAGAGACCGACCCGCTTCGCCGGATCAAATGCGATGACGACCAGTGAAAGGGCGCACCAGGCGAACGCGATGCAGATTGAGGATGAGAGGAACCCGTTGGCCGCGTATATCCAGCTCCGCGCCGGCTCCCTGATGGCGGCAACGGCGGCCGACAGTGAGAGATGCTTTCGCTCGCGGGAGGTTATCATCCCGCCGATGAAGGTGAGCCAGAGTACCAGGTGCTGGAGGTAGTCGCTCGAGTTAGGGACGCCCGTCTTGAACAGCTTGCGCGCGATCACCTCGATGACCGGGATTACTGCCAGGAAGATAAGGGCGGCAAAGGCAATATAGTTTTCAACCTTCTGGAAAAGGGTCAGAAATTTCTTCATTATCATTACTTGCTGCGGTA
>JAKJGD010000373.1 GCA_022704585.1 Spirochaetota bacterium
AAATTTCCGGGTGGTTTTTTTTGAGCTCGGCCAGCACGTCCATGCCGCTCAAGCCGGGCATCTTCAGGTCGGTTATGACAATATCGAATTCCTTCTCGGCAATCCGTTTCAATCCCTCTTCGCCCGATTGAACGGTATCGATATCGTAGCTTTCGTTTTTCAATATCCGGACACAGCTCTTCAGGACGATATCCTCGTCGTCAATTATCAGAATGTTGGTCACGTTATCCATCTATCTTCCTTTAAACTGCATTGCTTTTTTCTTCTGCCAGTACCGGGTTCTCGGCATCGACCGGAAATTCAACGGTAAAGGACGTCCCTTCTCCGACCGTGCTATCGACCCTTATGCTGCCACCGTGGCGCTCAATGATGCCGTAAGTCACCGACAGGCCCAGGCCGGTACCCTTCCCGGTCTCCTTGGTTGTGTAAAAGGGATCGAAGATCCTGCTCAGATTCTTCTGCTCTATGCCGATGCCCGTGTCGGATACCGTAATAACAATACGTTTCCGTACCGCATCGTAGTCGGTTTTTATCGTAAGGCTCCCCCCCTCATGCATTGCATCTGCGGCATTAACGGCCAGGTTGTTAAAAACTGACTTTACCTGGTTAACATCAATACTAATCTCCGGGAGATTTTCTGCCAAATCTTTTTTAATCTTGATATTCTGAAAATTAACGTGGCGCTCCAGTAGAGACATGACATCTGTGATAACTTTATTCAGGTTTGCAGGCTGCTTTTCTATCTTTGTTTCACGGGCAAAATCCAGAATGCCCTTGACGATTTCCCTGCACCTGAGCGTTTCGTCGATGATGATTTTCAGGTCCTCTTTGTGGGCGGGATTGGTGACCTCGTCGTACAGGGTTGTGCTGTAGGAAAGAACTCCTGTCAGCGGGTTATTGATCTCGTGGGCTATGCCCGAGGCCAGCCGCCCCAGGGATGCGAGTTTCTCCGACTGCACGATCTGCATCTGCGTATGCTCCCTGAGCTTCCTTTCATGGTCCGAAAGGGCGTCGATCATGGTATTGAACGTTCTACAGAGGTATCCCATCTCATCCGTGGAATCTACATTGATTTTACAATAATTCCCTTTTGCGAGATCCTTGGAAGCGCTGACCAGCGACCGTAGCGGCGTTATTATGCTCCTTACAAGATACATGGAAAGGATGATACCGATAAATGCCGTAATAATGACAACCAGGATAGAAAAGATGGCGGCATTTCTTTTCATGATGTTGTATTTTTCCTCGAGGATACCGACGTAGAGTATCCCGACCACTACTCCGTCAATGTTCCGTATCGGGCTGTATTCGGAGATATACCAGTTATTTACGACGAATGCCTTGTCGAGCCAGATCTGCCCCTGCTCGAACACTTTTTCATACACCTCTTCGGAAATCTGCGTTCCGACCGCCCGGCTGCCGTCGCTGTTTTTCACGTTGGTGGATATCCGAATATCATCCATGAATATCGTCACCGTGCCGAGCTCGTATCCGCCAACCTTCTCGTCGCGGAACAGGAGTGTCTTTATCCTGTCCACCAGCTCGAAGCTGTTGTTGAGAAGCTTCACGCCGTAAATCACGCCGATCAGCTGTCCGCCGCTGAAGACCGGGGCCGCGGCCTTGAGGCACATTCCGTTTTCAACGACTTCTTTTTTCACGGGGAGGGCGTGCGGCGTCTGCACCACCCGTATGGCCGCCTGGTCGGCGAGTGCCTTGCTTTCCTTCAGGAGGTCTTCTCTCGTGCACAGGTCTGTGCCGTACACGGGTTTTTTTGTCTCAATCACGCTTCTGACCAGGCGGTCACCGCTCATGTCGTCGCCGGACAACTCGAAATTGTTCGCCCTGACAATGATCCGGCCGCTCG
Source organism: Spirochaetota bacterium (assembly GCA_022704585.1). Next base: position 1,865 of record JAKJGD010000373.1, read on the forward strand.
CATCGGTGATATTCATGATGTCGATGCCGAGCTCGCTCTTTACCTCTTTAAGCTTTTCGCTGAGAAGGGGACGATTATTCTGTAAAATGGCCGTCTGGAGATAACCGAGTGAGGAGAGGTGCCTGATGAGCAGGTCGATACGCATGACGCGCTCGTTATACATGTAGTTCGCGGTATTGAGATGGCTCCGGACTTCTTCGTACGCCTGGCCGACGACATTCTTGGTGAGGACATTTCTGCTGATGATTGCGGAGCTTACCCCGCTTATGATTACAACTGACATCAGGCTGGCTACAAGTTTTGTGCTTAATTTTGCCTTGAATCTAGCCTTCATCAGTTGTAATCCTCTACGAGGGATTAAGTTAATTTAGCCACCCTCTCCAGCAGAGTATCGAAATTTACCGGCTTGGTAAGAAACCCGTTGATGGCCGGCAGGAAATTCGATTTGTCATCAAGTGAAAAGCGGGAGTTGGTCACCTGGTTTATTGCCGTTAACATTATTATCGGCACGTTCTTTACTTCCTTGTATTTCGAGGTGGGCCGTTCGCTTCGTATCTGGTTCGCAACCTCGAAACCCGCCGTGTCTTTTTCCATCATGATGTCGAGAATGATGGCGTCCGGCTTGACGGCCAGCACCTTCTTCAGGGCTTCCGCGCCCGAATAGGCCTCGGTCACTTCGTATCCCTTGGCAGAGAGCACCTTCGCTATATCCGAACAGGTATCTATGTCATCATCGACCAGTAATATTTTTTTAGCCATTGATCCGCTCCAGAGTTTATTGTTGTTTGGCTGCCGCCGCCGCCCCGTTTGGCCGGGACACCCGACGGTCCCCGCCTCCGCACTAGTTGTTCATCACCTGATATATGACGTTCCGGTCTTCCCAGGCCTTGTTCTTCAAATACATATCCACCGGGAATTCGACCTGCTTCAGCTCGACCGGCGCGGACTTCTTGTCCACGAGCCCCAGCGCGAGTGCGACTCCGTATATGATCGCCTCGGGTTTCGGAGGGCAGCCGGGGATGATATAGTTCACCGGCACCGCCTTGTCGGCGCCCCCGGTCACATGGTAACTGTCATACCAGGAGCCGCCGCCAGACGCGCATGAGCCGATGCCGAAAACCAGCTTGGGCTCGGGTATCGCGTCATATGCTTTCTTCACGAGCGGAAGAGTCGGACGGGTCACCGCCCCGGATACGAGCATGACATCGGCGTGCCGCGGCGAGGCGACAAGCTTCATGCCGAAACGCTCGATATCGTAATACGGGGTCAGCACATTCAGGATTTCAATATCACAGCCGTTGCAGGCTCCCGAGTTGCAATGATACACCCAAAGAGATTTGGGGAACGCTTTTTTACACAATTTGGCCAGCATGTCTATTCTCCTTACTTTTGGGGTCTCTTGTGTCGATCCGACTCTTCAATCATCTTTTCGTCGAAGTGTTCGGTCGCCTTCTGAATGACGGCGCGCGTTTCCAGGTTGTCATACCTGAATCCGCGGAGCCCCATTTTATCGATCATGTTTGTCGTCTCCATGTTATAAC
>JAKJGD010000374.1 GCA_022704585.1 Spirochaetota bacterium
CTATTGACATTATATCATGTCTTATGGGTGGCTTGTCAAGTCAGGGGAGCAGTATAGATGCTTATAGAAAAAGATTATCCATTATTTTCTAATGCAAATCAGATCATAAATCCAGAAATTGAGGGGTCAGAAAAAAAAATATATATAAGAAATTTTTCAATTCTTTAGAAGATGCAGGGGCGACTGAACAGGTTTTTCGGCGTGTCCCTGAGCTTCTGAATTTAATGTAAGTGTTTGATGCGACCAAAACGCCACTTAACATCCGTAAAAAAACGCTGTTACAATCCAGCCATCCGGTTCACCTTTTTCTGATATTTTTCATTGACAAATATTTTATTATGACGTTATACCCTAACGCCCGGCATTGAAACGATGCAGGGCCGAAGTATTACCAAATAACATAAAAATAAAAGAGGCTTACTACAATGGCGGATACGCATACCGTAATCGGCATCGACATCGGCTCGATCTCAATTTCAATAGCAGAGGTGGATTCGGCAGGGGCAGTCGGGAAGACCGCCTATGGCTTTCACCGGGGAAAAATCGAGGAGACACTGGAAAGCCTCCTCTCGGGCTTCGACCTTGCTTCATCCCGCGGGCTCGCGGTCACTTCGTCATCGCCAGCGGTGGTGAAGGGCGCATCCCGCTACGACGGCAGGGTGTCGGTGATCACGGCCGCGAAGCGGCTGCATGACCGTTTCGGCTCGATCCTTATCGTGGGCGGGGAGAAATTCGGTCTCGCGCTGTTTGACGGTGAAGGCGAGTACCTGAACTACCGGTCGAACACCTCCTGCGCGGCGGGGACGGGCAGCTTTCTGGACCAGCAGGCTTCCCGCCTGAACCTGTCGGGGATCAGGGAATTCAGCGAACGTGCATACCGCAACACCGGCCCGGTGCCGAAGATAGCGTCGCGCTGCGCGGTGTTCGCCAAGACCGACCTGATTCACGCGCAGCAGGAGGGCTATTCCCTTGACGAAATCTGCGACGGGCTGTCGTACGGCCTGGTAAAGAACATAGCGGACACGCTCTTCAGCAACGTGAAGCCCGCGGGCCCCATGATATTCTGCGGCGGCGTATCGCTGAACCGGGCCGTGGTGAAGCATTTTGCAAGCGTCCTCGATGTCGAGATCGTGACCGGAGGGCATTCGCACCTCTACGGCGCCATCGGCGCCGCGTTATGCCTGCTTGAGGAGGGGCGAGCCGCCACCCCCCTGGGGGTCAGAGCATCCGCTGACGTCATCCTCACGCCTGATAGGAAAAAGGAATACCATTACGGGCCGCTCGAGCTGCGATATTCCACCTACCCGGATTTTGCGGGGTCAGAGCGTTATGAGTTCACGCCGCGGCACGCAGACCAGCCGGTGCCGGTCGAGGTGGACGTGTACGAGACGGTCGCCGCGGGTGTGCATTCCGTGTACCTGGGCATCGACATCGGGTCCACGAGCACCAAGGCCGCTGTCCTCAACGAGGAGGGCAGGGTCATAGCCGGGCTCTACACGCGGACCTCGGGCAGGCCGGTCACGGCTGTCCAGGCCCTGTTCGAGTGCCTCGACGACCTGGCGTCCGCCCGCAGCGCGTCATTCAGCGTGCTGGGCGCCGGCACCACCGGGTCCGGGCGCAAGTTCATAGCGGAAATAATCGGCGCGGACGTCGCGCTGGACGAGATAACGGCGCACGCGCGCGCGGCCACGGAGCTCGACCCGGACGTCGACACGGTGATCGAGATCGGGGGGCAGGACTCAAAGTTCACCACGCTGCGCGGCGGCACGGTCACCTTCTCGATCATGAACCAGGTGTGCGCCGCGGGCACGGGGAGCTTCATCGAGGAGCAGGCCAAGAAGCTTGGATGCCCGCTCGCGGATTACCAGGCCCGCGCAGAAGGCGCCCGCGCGCCCCTCTCGAGCGACCGGTGCACCGTGTTCATGGAGCGCGACCTGAACTTTTACCTGTCCGAGGGCTACAGCGTAAGCGAGGTGCTCGCCTCCGTGCTCCATTCGGTGCGCGACAATTACCTGACAAAGGTTGCCATAGAAAAGAACATAGGGCAGCGGATATTTTTCCAGGGCGCGACTGCCAAGAACCGCGCGCTGGTGGCCGCCTTCGAGCAGCGTCTGGGGCGCCCGATCATGGTGTCGCGCTACTGCCACCTGACCGGCGCGATGGGCGTTGCCCTGCATTTGAGGGACGGCGGCCTGCGGGAGTCGTCCTTCCGGGGTACGGGCCTCTGGCGGGAGTCGATTCCGGTGAGGACCGAGGTGTGCGAGCTGTGCGCCAACCACTGCAAGATCACGGTCGCCGGCGTCCAGGGCGAGAGCGTGGCTTTCGGCTTCCTGTGCGGCCGGGATTATGCAACGGACCGGTACGTGAAGCGAGACATGGGCTTTGACCTGATCAGGGAGCGGAACCGCGTGCTGTACGGAGCCGGCGCGCGGGAAGGTCGCACCGGGACACCCGGCGGGTCGCCGGTCGTGGGCATTCCGGCCGCGCTCCACCTGTTCGACGAGCTGCCGCTCTGGAGGAAGTTTTTCGAAGAGCTGGGCGTGCGCACGATAACGAGCGAAGGGTACCGTGACGGCATTACGGAGGGGAAGAACCTTACCGGCGCCGAGTTCTGCGCCCCGATGGCGGCGCTCCACGGACACGTGAATTACCTCACCGACCGTGCCGACTTCGTGTTTCTGCCCTGCTATATGGAGAACAGGCATGCCGGCCGCGACGCCAGGCGTAACTATTGCTACTATACCCAGTATGCGCCGCAGCTCGTGCTGTCGGCCGTGGAGATACGGAACAAGGAGAGGATCCTCACGCCGCTGGTCCGCTCCAACCTCGGCGCGCTCTACCTCAAGGTGCAGCTCCATCGCATGATGAAGACCGTATGCGGGGAAGGAGCGGGCTTCATGCAGGTGTCGAACGCATATGACAGGGCGGTGGAGCATTACGAGATGGCGCGCGGGCAGCTGCGCGCTATCTTCGAGCGGGAGACAGCCGGGGCAGGGGACATCAGCATCATGTTCCTGGGAAGACCCTACACGGTCCTCTCGCGATCGATGAACAAGGGCATCCCCGACATCTTCGCGCGCCACGGCGTCAAGGCGTTTTACCAGGACATGCTTCCCGCGGCTGAAGAGACGCCGGAACTGGACGATCTGCTGGAGGCGGTCCACTGGAAGTACGCATCGCAGATTCTCGAAACAGCCCGGACCATAGCCGGGATGAAGGGCGTCTACCCGGTATTCGTGACCTCCTTCAAATGTACGCCCGATTCCTACGTGGTAGAGTATTTCAAACAAACGCTCGATGCGGCGGATAAGCCGTACCTGATACTCCAGCTGGACGAGCATGATTCGAGCGTCGGATATGAGACCCGCATCGAGGCGGGGATCAGGTCTTTTCGCAACCA
>JAKJGD010000375.1 GCA_022704585.1 Spirochaetota bacterium
GAGATAGTTCGCTGTCTTCAGGGTATCGTCGCCGCCGATCGAGATCAGCGCGCCTATTTCCAGGTGCTCGAACGCGTCCAGGATGTTCCTGAGCCGCGCGTTCTTTTCCGGGTTGTTCAGGTCCTCCATGGTCTTGATCTCCTTGCCCGGGTTCGCGCGCGAGGTGCGGAGGAAAATACCGCCCCTGTTCCTCGCCTTGGTGATCTCGTAGGTGATCGTGCCGTAATGCACGTCCTTGCGCAGTTTCGGATAATGCTTGTTGAAATCCTGGACGAACTCGTACCCGCGCATGATCCCGGTCACGGGGATGTTGTTGTCAAGGAAATTGAGCGCGACCGACGATATGACCGCGTTCGCGCTCGGCGCCGGCCCGCCGGAAAAAAGGACGCCCACTCTGTTGAATTTCGGTTTCATAATGCTGCCCTGCCCCTCAGAAAGAATAACTCAGCACTATGTATCGCAAAATCGGGTTGTCAAGCACATTCGCCCATTTCAGCCGCCGCCCCGCGAGGTTTTTTTGTTGATTATTTCGATGATAACCAATAAAAGAGCCTATCGATTCGAATTGACGCTTAACATCCGGAGAGCACCATGGATTTCAACGTGAAAAGCCTCGGGCCATGCGCGGTCCCTTCGCCCCTTCTCGAAACATACGCTTCGTACGGATCGGCGTTCGTGGACGACGATGACCGCGTCGTCCACCAACCGATGATCCAGGACGGGAACCTCTCCGGCGTGAACCTGGAAGAGTCTTTCGAGCAGGCCGGCCCGCGGAAGGCGATCCGCTTCAGGCCCGACAGGGTGAGGTCGGCCATCGTGACATGCGGAGGGCTCTGCCCCGGCATCAACGCCGTGATCCGGTCCATCGTCATGACGTCCCACCACCGGTACGGGAGCAGCTCGATCACCGGGATACGCTACGGCTACAGCGGGCTCGACCCGGCGAAAGGATACGGCACGGTCGAGCTCACTCCAGAAATGGTCGAGGACATTCACCTGGACGGCGGCACCATCCTGGGGTCTTCCCGGGGCGGCACAGAGGACATGGAGCTGCTGGTCGAAACGCTGGCGTCGATGGGGATAAACATCCTCTACACGATCGGCGGCGACGGCACGCTCAGGGGCGCGCACAAGATAGCCGCGATCGCCGAACGGCGCGGGCTTGACCTTGCCGTGATTGGCATACCGAAGACCATAGACAACGATATCAGCTTCATTCAGCGCTCCTTCGGTTTCGAGACCGCCTTCTCCCTCGCTGTGGAATCCATCTACACCGCCCACATCGAGTCCAAGGGCGCTCCGAACGGCATCGGGCTGGTGAAGCTCATGGGCCGTCACTCGGGCTTCATCGCGGCGCACTCGTGCCTTGCCATGAGCGATGTCAACTTCATCCTCGTGCCGGAGGTCCCCTTCGACCTCGGCGGCCCCAACGGCTTCCTGGCGCACCTCAAAAAAAGGATGCTGGCCCGGCATCACGCCGTCATCTGCGTCGCCGAGGGCGCCGGGCAGGACCTTCTCGAGAAGGAGGCGGCCGCCGCAAAGCGCGACAGGTCGGGGAACGTCTCGCTCGGCGATATCGGCGCCCTGTTAAAGAGCGCCATTAACGACTTCTTCAAGGCGGAGGGTATCGAGGTCAACCTGAAATACATAGACCCGAGCTACACGATACGGAGCGCGCCGCCGGTCCCCAACGATTCGATTTTCTGCGGGCAGCTCGGACAGAACGCGGTCCACGCGGGCATGGCGGGCAAGACCGACATGGTCATCGGCCTCTGGAACGATATCTACACCCATGTGCCCATTGAGCTCGCCGTTTCGGCGCGGAAGGTGATCGATACCGGCTCGCGGTTCTGGTACGATGTGATCGATTCCACGGGCCAGCCGGTCTCGATGAAAAACTGATGGAGCGCTATTTTATTCGGTACCAGTACTCGGTCCGGTAAAAGAGGAACACGTACCGCCGCACCCGTATCTTGTTGTCGCTCATCCGCCATATCCTGCAGGAATAATCATTGCCGCTGCCGACGTCCAGGAACCGTCCGCCGGAATAAAAGTCAAGGCCGTCGTCTTTCGCCGCCGCTTTCTTCATCCCCCAGAGCATGACCATGCCCACGATCGGACGGCCCTTCCTCGTGCCCGCGCAATCGTCGCACCGCGACCCGGTCGAAGGGTCAAGGAGATACTCGATCTTCCCGTAGTAGATGCCGTCCTTCTCCCATATCTTTATGTGGGATTTCGCCCTCCCCGTCCGCGCATCGACATTTTTCCAGGTGCCGACGATGTCCAACTCCGCGCGTGCCGGGAAGGCCGCCAGGATGACAACAAGGGCAAGGCAGATGCTCAGGGGGATTGCAGGTTTCATGGCGCTTATCCTTTTCGTATAATCGTCCGGGTGACCCGAATGCTACACGGGAAAAGCGCCGTTGTCAAGTGAAAATAGGAGCCGGCACCACGCTGGTCACGCGAGGCCGCCGTAGATATCGCAGGAGAGATAGCGGACCGAGAGGTCCTGCGCGATCCGGTGCTGGGACGCGAGGGTAAGGTCGTCCCACGGAAGGTCCTCTTCGCCGCCGGCTGCCGATACCATGATGAGGCCGTGGCGGGGGTCCAGGTACACGCCGCCGCACCGCACGACCCGGGCGCAGCCGCAGTCTCCGCACACGATGGAGAGGTCTATCGTACCGGCGCGGTCCGCCCTGTCATTGAGGAGAGCGGCGGTAAAGGAAGCGAGCCGCGAGCGTATCGCGAAGACGCTCATGTCGATGTCGGTTATCATCCGGCTCAACTGCCGGCGCGTCAGTGCCTGTTTCATGCCAGTGCCTTCGTGGTCGTGGTGTGTGATGGTGGAGCGGGACCGCCTGTCAGTCAGGCGCCCCTGCGGATTATCCGGGTTATGCCTTCCCTGCCGGCCATGAGGAACCCGTACAGGCCCTCCCTCTGCCGCGGGGCCGCCGGCTCATAGTCCGCCAGGTCAACGCTCCAGTGGCTTCCGTAAAGCGAATCCAGCACCTGTTTAAGGTCGTCAAACGCAAGGTCCTCAATCTCCTTTCCGAACAGCACGCAGTCGCTTATCCGGTCGTCCTTGCCGGCGAGGTCGCCGCACAGCCGCTCGCGCTCGTCGATATATACGTTCTGTACCTCAAAATAGCGCAGGGAGTCATGGTACGAGCGGGTCGAGTCCCTGATAACGACTTTTTTGAGCTGGACCGGCGCGGTCGTGCCGTGCGTGAGCTCGGTAATACGTTCCTTGACCGCGAACAGGATCTCAAGCCGGGCGCTCTCAATGATATCAGGCGTTTCGATTTTTCGTGCCATGGGTAACCCCTCTTTTCGGTAATTCAATCCAGGATAACGCTCTTTATTATTT
>JAKJGD010000376.1 GCA_022704585.1 Spirochaetota bacterium
CCGCCTGTACTGGAAAACCATCGCCGTGTGCTACACCCCGTTCACGAAGTTCAAAGGGCCCTACTTCACGCATGCCGCGCGCGAGCTGAAACGGCGGGGACTCACCGTCCCCCTGCTGTTGTCGGGCGGATTCCGGCGCTTCGCCGAAGCGGAACACGCCATTGCCAGCGGCACGGCGGACCTGGTGGGCATGTCGCGGCCGCTGTTGCGGGAGCCCGACCTTCCCCGCCGCTGGATGAGCGGCCACCGCGAGGACTCCACGTGCGTATCCTGCAACCGCTGCACCCTGGGATTGGTCAATGCCACGCCCATACACTGCTCATACCGAGAAGAGGCGCGACCGAAGAGACATCCATGAACGGTCGAAACCTTCCGGCCGAGGTTGAGGACGCCTAGGCCAGAAAGAAAGGAGCACGTATGCAACCTTACCTGATCTATATGACCGCCGGCTCGCTCGAAGAGGCCGAAAAAATCGGCAAGGCCCTGGTTGGTGAACGCCTGGCCGCCTGCGTGAACATCATCGAACACATGCGCTCGTTCTATTGGTGGGAGGGAACACTCCAGGAGGACCATGAGGTCGTCATGATCGCCAAGACCACGCCGCCCCTGGTGGATTCGCTGGTCGAAAGGGTGAAGTCCCTGCATAGCTACCGTGTGCCCTGCATCGTGTCCGTGCCGATCTCCGGCGGCAATCCCGACTTCCTCGAATGGATCGAGGAGGTAACACGATAATTTTATCCATGGCACGCATCAAAAACCGGTCGTCCGGAAGGGTCGCGACGGCAGGAAAAAAATAAAATGAACCACGGATTTTTTATTGATTTATTCTGCTTTCTTCTCTATATGCTCAAGCAGAAATGGGATGAAAAATCATGGGGGCCGGACAATTTTTAATTGTGATATGCATGGCTTAGCACAGAGTAAGCGCATCGCGGCTCACGCGGGAAGAGAGCGAACATCGCAGGTGTCTTGCCCGCTCCATTCACACCACCTCCGGAAGCAATCGAATTTCTTGGTCGAAATGATATTTTTCCCTCAATATTATTTTTCAAAATCCGATAATGCCGGAATAAGGAGGAGCGAGAATGGCTAAGATGAGCCAGACGAAGGAATTGGCAGTCCCCACTGAAGATCCCGACCCCTTGGGTAAGGACCCGAGCGAAGAGCCCCCATCCTCACGCACGGCCCTCGCCAAGGTTCTCACCGTCAAGGAGCACTTACGCCGCAAAAAAGAGTACTCCGGACTCATCCCCTTAAGCGAAAAATCGCTCCGGTTCTTATGCGATCATTATCCTCAGGCAACCCCCGAGGATTGGTCAAACTGGCAATGGCAGCTCCAGAACAGCATCTGCACGGCCGACAAGCTTCAAAATTTCCTCAGGCTTTCGTATCCGGAGATCCTGGCCATGAGCCAGAGCCGCGCCGGACTGCCGCTGCGCATCACGCCCTACTTCGCCAGCCTGCTCGACCGCGAGGACGCCCTGCAGCCCATGCGCCGCTGCGTGGTGCCGGTCAGCTCCGAGTTCGTGACCTGTCCGGGAGAATCACCCGACCCCCTGGGAGAGGATCACCAGAGCCCGGTGCCGGGCCTTGTCCATCGCTACCCCGACCGGGTGCTCTTCCTGACAACGGGCTTTTGCTCAACCTACTGCCGCTACTGCACCCGCTCGCGCATGGTGGGCAACACCACCAAGTTCCGCGTCAGCGTCAAACAGTGGGACCAGGCCATCGCCTACATCGAAGCCACGCCCAGTGTGCGCGACGTGCTGCTTTCGGGCGGCGATCCCTTGACCCTGATGGACAGTCAGCTGGACTACCTGCTCACCCGCATCAAGGCTATCCCGCACGTGGAGATGGTGCGCATCGGCACCAAGGTGCCGGCGGTCCTGCCGCAGCGCATCACGTCCAAGCTGCTGAAGACCTTGAAGAAGCATCAGCCGCTCTGGCTTTCGATCCACTTCACCCACCCCGACGAGCTCACCCCGGAGACCTCCGCGGCCTGCAACCAGCTGGCCGACTCCGGCGTGCCGCTCGGCAGCCAGACCGTGCTGCTCAAGGGCATCAACGATGATGTCGAGACGATGAGACGGCTGTTCCAGGGCCTCTTGAAGATCCGCGTGCGGCCCTACTACCTCTATCAGTGCGATCCGATCTTGGGCTCGGGACACTTCCGCACGTCCGTTCAGCGCGGGATCGACATGATCCAGGGCCTGCGCGGCCATACCTCCGGTTACGCGGTGCCGCACTATGTCGTGGACGCGCCCGGCGGCGGCGGCAAGATCCCGATCCTTCCCGAATATTACCAGGGCACGCAGCACGGGCAGATCGTCCTGAAGAACTTCGAGGGCAGGCTCTTTCGCTATCCGGACGTCCAATCCTAGGGTGGTATGAAGCGCTTGCTGATCGGGCTTACCTATGATCTGCGCGAGGATTACCTGAAGGAAGGCTTCAGCCTGGAAGAAACGGCCGAGTTCGATCGCAGCGACACCATCGATGCCCTGGAGGCGTGTCTGAGGCAACGGGGCTACGAAACCGATCGCATCGGGCATGCCAGAGAGCTCGTGAAGCGTCTGTCCCGGGGTGATCGCTGGGACATGGTCTTCAATATCGCCGAGGGGCTTTACGGCATCGGCCGCGAGGCGTTGGTACCGGCCCTGCTCGATGCCTACCGCATACCGTATACCTTCTCCGACCCCCTGGTCCTGGCCCTGACCCTGCACAAAGGCATGACCAAGCAGATCGTGCGCGCGCTGGGCATCCCCACCGCCGATTTTGCTGTGGTGAAAACCCCTGAAGACATCGAGGCTATCGAGCTGCCCATGCCGCTCTTTGCCAAACCCGTGGCCGAAGGCACCGGCAAGGGCATCAGCCGGAGGTCAATGATATCCTCGCACGCCGAACTGGAAACCGAGTGTCTCCGTCTCCTGACTGAATTCAAGCAGCCCGTGCTGGTGGAGACCTATCTGCCGGGGCGCGAATTCACGGCCGGTCTGGTCGGAACGGACAGCGATAGTCGTTGCATCGGCGTCATGGAGGTGGTATTTAAAGAGGCAATGGATTTTGATCGTATTTACTCGTACCATACCAAGGCCAACTACGAAGAGATCGTGCACTACCGCATTCCGGAAACCGAGGTGCTCGAACAATGCCGGGATCTTGCGCTGACGGCATGGCGCGGCTTAGGCTGCCGTGATGGGGGCCGCGTCGACATCCGCATGGATGCCGCCGGCGTGCCGAACTTCATCGAGGTCAATCCATTGGCCGGGCTTAATCCCGTGCATTCCGACCTGCCGATCCTCTGTTCGCTCTTCAAGATACCCTACCGGCAGCTCATCGACGAGATCATGGAATCCGCCCTGCAACGGG
>JAKJGD010000005.1 GCA_022704585.1 Spirochaetota bacterium
CCACGCCGCTCCCGAGTCTTTCGACGGCGAGCCCGATGACCTTGAGCTTCCCGCGGTTGATCTAAAACGCCTTGACGAGAAACCCGGCAGGGAAGAGCCACGCGAAGAACCTCCCACACCGGTTGAGGACATCACCGGCCTCATCCATGAAGTAGCGGAAGAATACCCCGAGGTATCCGCAGAAGCTGTTGAGCCGGCACCTGAATTGCCGGAACTCCCCGAAGAGGAGAAACCGGCTGCCGCTGCCGCCGAAGAGCTGGACGCGCTTGGCGAGCTTGACAGCCTGACGTCAGAAGAGCCCGAGTCGATGGACCACCAGGACAAGGCTCCGCGTGATACTTTTGTAGGTAAGGGAGGGGAGCGCGCACGCGAGCCGATCCGGTTCGATAAGCCGGCCGTCATGGAGGAGCTTGAGACTATCGAGCCGGACATTCTCGAGGAACCGGCGGTGTCAGACCTGGGCGCACCGGAGGACCTCGAAGCCGAAACCGGGCAGGAACCGGCCGAAACCGTTAACCTTGGCAGGGAACCCGAGGCGGATATTCCCGACCTTTCCGAGATATCCTTCGAGGAAAAGGCGATGCCCGAGGCGCGGGAATCTGATATCCCAGAATTGGACATCGGTGCCGGGCTGGAAGAGACGGCCGTGCCTTCGATGGGACAGGAAGAGCCTGCAGGGCCGTCTATGGATGAGCTTACGGACGAGGACCTTGCGGCTATAAGCGATGTCGGCGCTGCCGGCGAAGAGCCGTCCATCAAGCCGTCGAAAGACATCATAAGCGAAATCAGGAAGAAGGAAACAGCCCGTTCGGCGTCCGAGGACCTTGGTCCGTCAATACCCGAGCTTCCGACCATGGAAGAAGAGGAGATCGACATCGCAATGCCGGAGGATATCGTCGCCCCGGCAGGACCTGCCCGGAGCGGCCGCGCCGCCGAACCGGCCGCAGAAGGCATTGAGCTCACCGATCGCGAATTGAACCGGGTGAAGAAGGCGATATTGCTTTACAATCCGGGCGTGCGCCAGGTCGTCAAGGACGTGGTGATAAACGACCTCCTTCCGCTGAAGGACACCCGGCAGCTGATCAACCTGATACTCTCGGGACGGTCCGAAAGCGACATACAGAAATACCTTGAAGGAAAGCTTGGCAGGAAGATACAGCTCATCGAAGAAATGGCTGCGGCGCCGGTCGCAGGCCGCCGCGTCATCACGGCCAGGCCGGAATACACCCGCGAGGGGAGGGACCGCCAGAAGAGGCTCCTGACGATTACGAAGATCTTCGGCGCGGCGGCGGCAGTCGCCTGCGTGCTGATGGTGGTCGGCTACCAGTTCATTTACAAGCCCTGGGCCGCCAAGCGGATGATCCGGGAAGGCACGGCGCTGATCCGCGAGAGCGGCGACTACCTCAAGAAGCCGAAGGACTACGCGAAGGCGGAGGAGATCTTCCGCGACGTGGACGCGAATTACATAAAAAACTTCGTGTACGGCTACACCGAGTACTCGCGCGCCTATTTTGACAAGAGGGAATATACCTTCTCTATCGAAAAGATGAACAAGATATACGCTATCCAGTACAAGGATCGGAAACTGAACGTCGAAACCCCTGTCCTGCTGCGTCTGGGTGATTACTATTCGAAGGTGCCGGCGGAGTATTACAATACGATGCGGCTCAACATCAACCAGTGGTATTATCCCGGGAGCCAGAAGAAACGGGAGGAATGGTCCCAGCTTGATGTGGCGATCGAGTTCTACCGCAGGGTGCTGGTCCGCGAGCCGAAAAACATCGACGCGCTTTACGGCGTCGGGAACGCCTATTTCTACCAGGGCCAGTATTTCAAAGCGAAGAAATATTACGAGGACATCATCAACGTGAATCCGGATTCCGTCATAGGGTATGCCGGACTCATGAACCTCTATATCGAGCGCAACGTGTTCCAGAAGGTCATCGATGTGCACGCGAAGCTGGTCGAGAAGAAGATGCTCGATGAACTTCCTTCGGCGCTGCTCGCGAAGCTCGCGTCATATTACCTGGACAAGCAGGCAACGGCGACAGAAAACGTGCGCATCGAATACGGTGTCCAGTCTCCGCGATTCAAGGATGCTGATGACAACCTCTATCCGGCGGTCAAAGCCGTGCTCGCGGCCCTCAACAAGCGCGACAAGGACTACCCGCCGCTCCATCTGCAGTTAGCGCGGCTCAGCAAGGCGCAGAACAACCTGAAGATCATGAAGATCCATCTGGAAAAGGCGATCGAGCTGTCCGGGAAGAACTACGGTGCGGACTATTTCGGTGCCCTCCATCTCATGGGAGAATATTATTACCAGACGCGGGAGCCGGTTGAGGCCTACAAAATGCTTAACCGCGCTATAAAGGCCGCGGACAACCCGCCCGAGTTCACGAGGGAGGATTTCTACAGGGAGACCGAGAGCGCCGGCAAGTCCTATGCCCTTCAGGGTAACATCTTTTATTATTATTTCGACAAGATACAGATGCGCTACGGCGACCTCGAGGACGAGGTCGTCGATGATGAAACCGACAAGCTCGCGAATTACCAGATAGCGAAGGAAAAATACGAGAAGGCGATCGAAGAAGGGTTCGAGTCCTCGGAAGTGCATTATAACCTGGGACGGGTCTATTACCTGAATCGCCAGTACCAGCAGTCTCTTGACCAGTGGCTCAATCTCTACGAAGATTTCATGGGCAACCCCGAGCTGATGTTCGCACTGGGCAACGCCTTCTACCACATGGGCAATCCCGAGGCGGCCAAGGGCGAGTACCTGAAGCTCATATCCGCATATGAATACGAACTGGATAAAATGAAAATAGCCCGCTACGATCTGGCAGGCCATGTCAAGCTCATCACCTTCATGTCGGGTGCTTATAACAACCTGGGCGCAGTCTACCAGATCCAGGGCAAAGAGGCAAAGAGCGACATCAGCTACTGGAAGGCAATCGATTACGCCCAGCGCATCGGGCGCGACAATGAATTCGCACGGGTAAACATGGCCCGCTCGTTCAAACAGACCGGTGAGATCGGTGAGCCCATACTGGACGAATCGATACCCTACAGCATCGACGTCTACCGTGAAGATATGAGAAGATAGTCCCCTCTATTTTTTGGTGCGCTTCGCCTTTGTCTTTTTCAGAACCGCGAACTCAAACCCGTCGACGAGTACATTGAAGGAAGCATTGTTGATGTTTTCCGAAAGGGAATGGACCCGCCATATCTCCGTCCCGTCGGTAAAGATGATGGTGACCTCGACGTCGGTGCTGGTACCCCGCTTTGAGTCCAGTATGCTCGCGTGGAAATCGACCAGCTTTATCTCGCCTATGACGGGAAACAGGGGGGTGAGGCCCTTCTTGAGAACGTTAGCCAGCGCGTCGACCGGACCGTTGCCGTTGGACGCTTCATGTATGACCCTGCCGTTTGCTTCGATCTGGACAGTCGCCTCGGGGTCGATCCCGTTGTCGATAAGGCGGTACCCTCCCACGATACGGAAGGGAGGCTTGTATTTTTTCAGTGAGCGGGCAATGGCAAGGACTTTTGACGCGTCTTCTATTTCATAGTTAAGCATGGCATCTGCCCCCCCGTAATTGGATAGATGAACGACGGTCCCGGCCGGGATTTGGCTTTTCACCCCGATAGCAATGGCAGATGGCTCATCAGCGCGACATGACTACTTCGCGCTTTTAAGTTTCATCCCCTCAATAATAAGCCGCGCGGCAGCGTCAATGTTCGTGTTCCCGAGATTGATAATCAGATCATAATTATGGGGATCACGAACGTCAAACCGCACGTATTCCGTGATGTAATTTTCGCGGCGCGCGGTATTTTCGATAACCAGCTTCTCCGCTTCCTTCTTGGTTAAGTTCTTGTTTTTCATCACGTTCTGGACTTTGACTTCCATTGGCGCGACGATCATGACATGATACCCGCCGCTCATTTCGCGTGTTATAACGTTGGATGCGCGGCCGACCAGGACAACGTTCCCGTGGGCGGCGAGTATGCGAATCGTCTGGGCAAGCTTCTGGTAAACCGCCACTTGAGGCGGCAGGCTGCTGAAAACAGACTTGAGGATATCGGTCAGGTCCCTGAGCGCGTCGTCGGTGAGGGTTTTTACCAGGTGTGACGAAAGCTCCATCTCCTCCATGACCTTGTCCAGAACCTGCCGCTCATACGCGGCCCAGAGCGGATTGGGGGCCGGGTCGGCTGTATTGAGGGTTTCGGCGATCTTCTTTCCAATCGTGTAACCGGAGCAGCCGTATTCACGGGATATGGTTATGAACTGACGCAGACTTTTCCGCTCCTCGGGTGCGGTCACCGTGTTCTTTTTCTGCTGCCAGTACTTGACCTGCGCGCTTATATATTTATCAAGTGTCGATGTAGGCATCACTCCAGCTCCTTTGTGGTTTTTTCCGTTTTTCCTGGTTCAATGGAATTACAGCGGAATACGCTGCTGTTTCCTCTTCACCGTGACCGGCCGAAAGCGGATTCACGGTGCTATTAAAATTTTTACACTGCCTGTATTGAAATTTATATGGGCAGTTAAAATATCAAGAACTTTTCTCGGGATTTTCCTCAAAAAAACCGGTGATTTTTCAAGCGGAAATTTTTTACTAATGGAGGGATCGATTCCACCAGTACTGCCATTTATCAAGAGATCAATGACAGTATGAATGGACAGATTGCCGTCTCTTCATCATGTAAGGCCCGCATTCGTGTTCCCCGTTTCAGGATTTCGTATTCAATCTCCCGATCCTGGCTCCCATCCTGATTTTGGTGCCTGGAGCGAAACTGTCGAATGTGACAGCTCCTTTTTGGAAAAGAAGGATTATCGTTGATCCAAGGTGGAAGGCGCCCAGTTCATCACCGGCGCGGACAGGTATCCGCTCATTCGACGCAAAAAGCTTTTCATCCAGACGGCGGAAGGTTTTATTTGTCGTGATATCGCTATACGAAAGCGTGATTCTTCCCACGTTCAGGGCGCCAATCTTGCATACACCGACGGTGCCCGCCGGGCATTCAATGTAGCTTACCAGCCGTTCGTTTTTAATGAAAAGATTACCCAATCCATTGACCATCCACTCCTGGACCGTGTAGAGCGTCCCCGGGATGTTGAAGTATCCCGATAGTGCGCCGGTTACCGGGGAATGGATACGATGATAATCGCCTGGTGAAAGGTAGAGTGTCATAAAGTCACCCCAGAGAAATTTCCGGTACGTGTCGGAAGGAATCAGATCACGGACTGAGTAGTCGATGCCTTTTGCCTGGATGATCGTGGTGTCATTGATGTTGCCGTAGCGGTCGATCCGGGCATCCACGGGTGAAACGACGCACCCGGCAGTGCTGTCGACCGGATGGGTCCCTTCTTTCATTTTACGGGTAAAGAAATCGTCAAGGGTTCTGAATCCCCCGGCAGGGGTGATATACTCGTTGATCACACCGTATTTTGCACTGTACCATGAAATGACCGATTCAAGCAGGCGTCGAGGCAGGTGCAGTCGCGCGAGGTATCCGAACGCCCGCGACATCAGGCTCTTGGGGAGCAGTCTGTAGGCGAAAAGCGAGAACGGCCTTCTGTTTTTCATGACGGTACATCCTCATTCGTGATCTGCGGGAGGCGGCGGCCCTGCTGCCATAGCCCGACATCAAGCTGGTAATTTGCAGTTGGCATCATGTCAAGTATTAAACTCGGGTCGGCTCCCTGCTGCGCGGAAGTCTGGAGCGTAACATGCAAAACTTATCTTGACATTATATTAAGCATGCATGAAAATATGATATGTCTCATACAAGGCCGGATATACAATGAAGCGATCATGGTTTCCCGCAGCGCTCCTCCTCCTGGTGCCATGGCTTCCGCTGCACGGCCGGCAGTTCGGGCCGTGGGACGCGGGCGTGACGGTCGGCGATGCCGCGGTTGCCGTACAGGCTGTACCGGATGCCGGCGCGTCTCGTGCCATCCGCGGAATATATGACTCGTTCACAGGCGGAGCGCTTCTCCTGATCCGGGCGTTTCAGATATGGATATCGCCCCAGGACGGACCGAGCTGCCGTTATCATCCAACCTGCAGTGCCTACGGGAAAAACGCTGTCCAGAAATATGGCGCATTCGTGGGAAGCATCCTGACCGGTGACAGGATATTGCGGTGCAATCTGTTTGCCAGGCCGGGAGAAGACCCGGTCCCTGATACTCTGTTAGAGAAAGACAAGTGATCCATGGGCGGTTATGATCGGTCGGTGCCTGTACACAGCCATGCTCATCCTGTATGCGGGAAGCGCAACAGTGTCCGTAGCGGACGATGGGGCCGTCACACGGCAGAAGCGCTTCATCCGTGAGCTCTTTTCGGAAAAGCGCTTCTTTGATGCGATCGCCGAGACGAAACGTCTCCGGTCCATGGATTCCCGGAGCGGGAGCCGGGCAGAATACGATTTTTTCATCGATATAAATTATTTCATGGGCGGGCAGTACCGCTCCGTGGTAAAAAATATCATCGGCCGCCCGGGCCCCTTCGATGTCCGCAGCCGCGTGCTCCTGTCGCAGTCATATTTGAGGCAGGGAATGAGCGCGCTGTCTCTCCGGGCGGTCCGCACCATCGGCTACGGCGAGGCCGCAGGGCCGCTGCGGTACCGGCTCCTGGCGCGGAAGGCCGAGGCGTTCGCGGCATGCGGGATGTACCGCGAGCTTGCCGCTGAAGCGGCGGCAGCGGAGCCCTATGTTCCCGAAAGGGAGATGGTTGAGCTCCTCCGGGTTGAAGCCGGGCGGCACGCGGCGCTTCAACGCACCTCTGTCCCTCTTGCGGTTGCACTTTCCGTATTCATCCCCGGCGCCGGGCAGATGTACGCGGGCAGATACATCAGCGGTATCACGAGCTTCCTTGGAATAGCCGCGATGGCTGGAGGCGCTGTCCTGTTCTATCGCGGCGGAAGGAGGGAGCTCTCCTATACCTTTATCTTTTTCTCGTCGTTGTTGTATCTCGGTAATATTTACGGAGCGTTCAACGCGGCACAGGCCGCGAATGAAGACCGCGAGCGCGAATTCAGGGAATCGCTCGGGCGCAGATGCATCCCGGCCTATGACCCGGAGGCCGAGGTGCGGGACAACGAGGTGTTCCGATGACCAGGCTGCTCTGCATGTTCATGATTATTGCGGCCGCGTGCAGCGTGTTTGCCGCCGGTGAAGACGAGATCCTTGAAACAGCGCGGCAGTACTACGAGGGCGGCGATTATTACAACGCAATTACGGAGGTGATGCGGTACCAGTTCCTGTTCCCGGCGGGGAGCGGTTTTGCGCAGAGCATGCTGCTCATGGGTAAGGCGTATTACCGGGGCGAGAATTACCGGGCGGCATTCGGCGCGCTCTACGCATGCGGCCGCGATTATGCAGGGAGCCCGGCTGGCGAGGAAGCGCTCTACCTGGCCGGTTATATACAGCTGGTGAAGGGCGAGACGTACGACGCGGGAATCATCGCAGGGGAGTACCGCGCGCGCTATCCCGCCGGAAGGTTCGTCGAGGAGCTGGATCGGGACGCCTGTTTCGCGGCCGCGCTCACGCGGGACCCGTCAGGTTCGCGGCAGGGGATCAAGGCGTACCGGGAGAAGTACCCGGAGGGAAAATACCGGGCGGACCTGGAGAGGCTTGAGAACACCCTGGCAGGCGATGCTGTCCGTCCCCGGCGGCACCTGTGGCTTTCGGTGCTCGGTTCGGCGATCATTCCCGGGTTCGGACACTTCTACACCGGCCATTATGCCGCGGGTACACTGACCCTGTTAAGCAACGCGCTTTTCATCTTCATGATCTGCAACGGCGCCATGATGAAAAACACCTACCAGATCGTTTTTTTTAGCCTCGCGGAGGCAGTTGTGTACCAGTACAATTTATTCAGCGCCGTACGGGTGGTCGATGAGTACAACGGGAAACGCGAGAGGGATTTTCTCAATAACGTGCGGCTCGGCATGACAGCGTCATTTTAACGGGGCAGGGCCGGGGGATGGCGGGCTTAAAAAATAGTTATTGCCGCGGTGGGGCGCTCGCGGTATACTTATTGCAGAGGTTTCTTATGGACGATTACCTTGAAGATGCGGAGGGGGCGGCCCGGGCGGCCGATGAGGAGGAAGAATCCCTCCCCTATGAGTCGCAGCTGGTTGATTTCGACGATTTGCTGCGCAATAACGCCATTGAGAATGTGGCCCAGCGGCTGTCCGAGGGGGCCCTTGAAATGGCCGACTTCATGCGGAAGGACGTTATCGACCGCTTCCTGGAGTTCGTTTTTTTTAAAGTCCAGACCGGGAATATGGATATCCCCAACTTGGCATATCCCACGCGGCGGATGCTGGATACCGAGCTTGAAAAGAAGATCATCGAGCTCATCAACGTCCACCTCTATCCGGAGATAATCTTCAGGCTCCTGAAGTTCTTTACCCGCAATCTCCATGATGCCGATACGAATCTCTACATCGCCAACCTGATCTATTCGGAGGACATCATAAAAGCGGTGTACGATACCTACCGGATGTTCAAGAAGGACATCTTCGTCGGGAACCGCGACAAGAGGACATTGAACGTCAAGCGTATGCAACAGTACTCGTCTCGTTCCGAGAACAAGCTCTCCTCGCCCCTGGACGCGGCTGCACGCCTGAAGTATATACTGGAGTTTTTTCAGGTAAAATACAGTATTGCCCACCTGTACACGAAAGAGGACCTGCTCCTCTCCGGTGGCATGGAGGATGCGGGCTAGTAGTTCCGGTGACCGTGGATCTTTTCCACGACGTCCTCGTTGCTTCGCAGAACTTCGTTGATGTAAATATTGCTGAATCGCTGCGAGTCCTTGAAGGTCGACTCGTTGTAGCGGGGCTGGTGGGTCCGGATGAGCCAGTACATGATGTCCCGCATGTCGTTCATGTTTCCCTCGTCAATGACCGTAAACTTGTAATAGAGCCGCTTGAGGTCCAGCTGCTGGATTATATCCGGGTAGCGGGTGGCCGCGGGGTCCATGAACTTCTTGAATCCCACGCGGCAGCCGTCACGGTGGCAGCTGTAGAAGATAAGGTAGTCCTGCCGCGATTGGCTCATGTATATCAGGGCTATGATGCCTGCCATTTCGGGCATTTTGCGCATGGCCTCCCATTTGTCGTAGGGGTATACCGGCGACCACGCCAGCGTGTAATACACATCCTTACCGATTACTGTTTTTTTCATGATCGAGTTTTTTCCTTTTTTTTGTCATTGTACGAATCAGGGCGTCCAGGGTTCCACCCAGCATCTCGCCGCGTATCTGTATATCGGCCTGGCTGTACAACCGGTACCTCGTTCTGAAATCCATAACGAAGTAGTTGGATATGAAGTCGGTCATCTGCTCCAGGTCAGCGATATAGCCCAGCAGTTTTATCAGCTTGTCGGATTCCTCGACATTGATCAGAAATACCAGCTCCTGGGCTTTTTTCCTCAGCTCGTCGCGCATTGAATCGCGTGCATCAACAGCTACCGGTGCCAGGTGCTCGAATTCGGCGAGCTTGTACTTGATAATGCGCCTCAACGAAACCCGGCTCAGGCCCTTCAGGAAGATCTTGACGCTCTTCTCGTCCGTCTGAACGTCGGTGACCTCCGACAGGGTTGCCGTCCTGTTCCGGTACCATAGCACGTCTATGGTCGACCGGACGGTATAGGTCAGTACCCGGTCACCCGTGCGAATAGCCCGTGTGTCCTCGGTCGGCCGCACGAAAACAACCAGACTGCAATACGGGAAGATGATCCTCTTTTTGAGATAAAATATTCTTAACCTGAACTGTTCCATGTTTGCGGCTGAACGATCGGTTGTATAATTACAAGAGAGGATGTTTTTGTCAATCGGTATATAATCGGGACCAGGGGTTTGGAAGATTTTTCGCCGCGGCCTCATGTATGAGACCTACTGGGACTTGATGCCTCCCATCCTGGCGATGACGCGTATGAAAAAGAATCCGAAATTAGTGAGGTTCTCTCCCTCTCTCAGGTATATACGCTTTATCACGAAAGCGCACGCGAATTTTTTCATGTCCATGCTCTTGATGATTTTAAAGAGCGAGCTGAAACGCGATTCGAAGAAGGCGGAAAAAATATGGTTCAGGAAAAGATCGATCTGCTCCTGGTTCTGGCCTGAATAAAATTTGCTGAAGGGCTCCTTGCGGTCAAAATAGAGGAATTTCTCCGCAAAGGTCTTGATGCCATAGTCCTGGTTCAGGAGGTATTCGATGGCCTGTTTTAGCTCGGCGCTGTGCTTCAAGACGTCCGTTTTGAGCTTGAAAGCCTGGAAGAGGAGGGCTATCTTTTCGCGTATTGTTTCTTCCGGGACAGCAAGGATCGAATCACGCTGGGACGGATCGAATATGGCGGATATTGTTTTCTCAATCAGTGAGCCGTATTGCCTTCCGAACGGAGTGAGCATCATCCGGTCAGTGAATGAATCGGAACGCGTGATCCGGGGAACAAAATCGGGGACTGCGATCGGGTCCGCCTGCGACGGTTCCCGCGTCGTCTGCATCTTGCTGTACATGATCGCATGGAGCCTGTCCAGCGTCTCACCCACGGCGCTCCCTATCTCCTTCATGGTCTGACGGCGCTCTTTTTTAAGGAGCAGTATCCTCTTTTTTGACGGGTCGTCCTCGTTGAAAAAAAACTTCATGTACGTCCGGTCGTTGTAGAACTCGGATTTGTTCAGCAGCGTGGTGTAAGCGTCGTGGAGGGACGCGGCGATGATGCCGTGCTGGGCCTTGGTCGATATGGTCATCTCTGTGTCCATCAGATCAAGGAATGTTTTCACGTGGCCCCGGAGCTCGTTCAGCGGGATAGCCAGGGTCGTGTTGTTTTTCCCCATGTTGACGTTATATTGCTGGACCTGGTGAGTAAGCCGGTTTTCGATGATGTTCTTTAAATTCATGTAAGACGAGATCGCCTCGGGATTGTCGTAATCCGAGAAAATTAAGGATATGTACTCAACCTCGAGGTCTTTCGATCCCTTGAGCGCCATGTTGTAGATTCGGGTCAGCGCCTGTATGTCCTCAAGAATCATGATGACCTTGCTGGTCTGGTTGCTGTTGAGGCGGAAATTGAAATTTATAAGGCCGGACAACTTGCCCTCGCTCAGTATCTCGGCGTAATCAGTCAGCTTATTGATTATCTTGTTGAACGTGTTGTAATCGATAAAATCGATTATTTCATTCAGGAGCGCGTCTGTGCCGCCCGTTACGGCTTCGTCTCTTTTTCTGTCTTCGGCCATCTGGTCATCCTGTCAAATATACACAGCATTATATACCAATTAATGTGATATGTAAACAAAAAAATGATTTAATTTGTTATTGACGTACCCAATTTTTTTTATTGCATTAGAAAGAGGAATATCCATAAACTGTTATCCGGCAGGGATAACCCTGAAACAGTCGGGTTGATATTTTTTATGAATAAAACAAAAAAAATACTCGTCGTAGAAGATGATGCTCCGTCAGCGTTTCTTCTCTCCCAGATGCTGAAAAAAATGGGGTACGAAGTATTGGGTCCGATCGATACCGGAGAGAAGGCCATTGAAGAGGTTGCCGGCCAAAAACCCGACCTCGTATTGCTGGATATCACCCTGAAAGGCGAAATGGACGGTATATCAACGGCGCAGGTATTGCGCGAACAGAATCCGGTACCTATTATATACTTAACAGTAAGCGCGGACGACAATACCATTCAGCGGGCCAAGGAGACGGTCCCGTACGGCTATATCCTCAAACCCTATAACAGGAACATGATCGGCGCCACGGTGGAGATGGCGCTCTACAAGATCGACATGGAGCATAAGCTCCGGGATATTGAAGAACGAAACGAGGCGATCCTCGCCTCCCTGCCGGACACGGTGTTTTACACGACGCGCATGGGCGATATTCCCGACGAGAACGAGAAAAAGGCGTCGCACCACCTCTGGACCGAAAAAGTTGCCGAGCGGGCGCGGCCCGTGATCAGGGAAACTCTCGAAAGTCAGAAGACGGGCATATTCAACTATGCTCTCACCCGTAAGGGAGAGGTCCTCTATTACGAAGCCCGCATCATCCCCAGCGGCGACAGGCTGGCACTGGTGATCGTGCGCGATGTGACCTCGAAAAAGATTATCGAAAACAGGCAGGCCGACTACCGGAAAGTGCTTGAGGAACAGGTGAAGAACCGGACCAGGGACCTCACTGCCATGAACGAGAACCTGGAGCGTGAGGTCGGCCTGAGGCGGATAATTGAGCAGAGCATGCGGATATTTGGGCATGCGATAGAACAAAATCCGCTTATAGTAGTCATCATAAATAAAGAAGGGAATGTTGAGTACGTCAATTCGGCCTTTACCGATCTGTCTGGTTTCGGCAGGAACCAGGTGGTCGGAACCAACGTGAGCCAGCCCGGTAACCATATAATACCCGAGCCCGAGTTATGGGACAACATGATCGGCGTGAAAAAATGGACGGGCGAGAGTTACAGTATGAAAAGGGACGGAGGTCTCTACTACCTGAATACCAGGGTCAGCTCGATCATCGGGGAGGACGGCGAGATATCTCACTACATCATCACGGGTGAAGACATCACCCAGGCGAAACGCGAGAAGATGGCCCTTGATCAGGCGAAGGAAACCCTCGACAAGACAAGCATGGAGCTGCTTAACAGGGAGCTGGACTGGAAGGAATGGAAAGTCAAGATGCTCCAGCGGAACGTTTCCCGGACCGACAAGTCGCTCTTTAAAAACATACACAACAGCTTCACGCAGGGAGCCGGGTTCGGGACGCTGGTCACGCTGATCGATCTGATGACATCCGGGGCCGAGACGACAGCGGACGGCAAGCTTGTCGTCGACGCCAGGGTCGTCGACATGATACAGAACAACCTGAACCTGGTCAAGGACGCGTTCAAGACGTTTACCAGTATTGACTGGATCATCAGCAACGAGTTTGAAACGCAGAAAACGTCGCTCTACGATCTCTATGAGGTTGCCAAGATCGTCAAGAGCAACGTGGAAGAGTATGCCGGCCTCAATAAGAACCGGATCATCATCAACGAATTCAACTACCGGTACAAGGACCTGTTCGTGAACCTGAACAAGGAGTATTTCTCCAAGGCGCTTTTCGAGATCCTTGTTAATGCGATGAAATTCTCCAAAAAGAATTCCTATATTACGATATTCATCAATGTCATGGGCAAGGACGCAGTCGTGTCAGTTGTCAACGATCCTGAAAAGAGCGATGAGGGGATCGTCGGTATACCCGTCGAATATGAACGGGTTGTTTTCGAGCCGTTCTACCGTCTCACCAAGGTCGTCCACGAGCAGTATAATACCCTCGAGTTCGGCCTCGGGCTCACCCTGGTGGAAAAGATAATAGGCAAGCTGGGGGGCGAGGTCACGGCGCGCAACATCGTGGACCATTCGGACTCCCGGCGCGAGTCACAGGAAAAGGTGAATGTTTCACTGACCCTGCCGCTTCTGGAAACATAGGCTTCACGGAACGCCCGTCTGCAGCGCCGCCGGATATATCGATCTTAATGATGAACAGAAATCCCGAACCCTGATGAGTAAGCATGATGCTGCGCGTTGAAAACATCCACAAGAGATACCGTATCGCGGGGGTGCCAACCGGGGTCCTCTGCGGCATTGACCTGACCGTCGACCGCGGGAGGATCTGCTCCATCAGCGGCGCCTCCGGCTGCGGCAAGACCACCCTGCTGAACGTGATCGCCGGCATCACGATACCGGGCGCGGGGGCCGTGCATGTCAATGGTTCGAGGATGATCTATGCCCTTGACGTGCTTTCCTCGCGGCGGCGCAACCGCGACATCGGTTTCATATTCCAGACCTTCAGGCTTCTGTATGACGAGACGGTCATGGCCAACGTCCTGCTTCCCGCCCGGATCCTCGGCCGTGTCGGACGCGATACCAGGGAACGCGCAGACTCCCTGCTCGGGCGCCTCGGCCTGTCCCGGTTCGCCGGTATGAAGGCCGCCGTCCTTTCCGGCGGGCAGAAGCAGCGGGTTGCAATAGCCCGCGCGCTCATCAACGACCCGGGACTGATCCTGGCCGACGAGCCGACCGCGAACCTGGACAGGAAAACCGCGCGGGAGACGTTCGACATCCTGCTCGAGATGAAGAGAGACGGGAAGGCGGTCCTCATCGTGACCCACGACGACTACATGCTCAGGAAGTCGGACGCGGCGTATGTCATGGAGAAGGGCAGGCTCTCGGGCGGCTCATGATACAGAAAGCATACCTCATAATCAGGGAGGTCGCGGGCGGCAGGCTCATCAGCCTTATCGTCCTCCTCGCGGTGGCCCTCTCGGTCTTCTCCGTGGGCCTGTTTCGCGCAACGGGCGACGGCCTGGTCGCTTACGTGCGCGGCCGATTCGCCTCGTCCATACCGCCCAACACGGTCAGGATATCCACGAAACAGCCGCGCTCCCTGTTTCTGTTCGAGACTGACGGGCCGAAGACACCGGCAATCACCGACCGTACGATCAGGAAGATACGCGGCATGGCCGGCGTCACCGGGATCGTCCCGGTCTCCTCGCTCAGGATCCCGGTCCAGGCGCGGGTCTCCTACCTTGGATTCAAGTACCGGAGCGACCTGCTCGCGTTCGGCGTGCCGTACCGCCTGATCGCGAACGAGCTTGCGGGCGAGCGGTACCGCAGGCTCTGGCTCCACCCTGCGCGCGAGAAGGTCATTCCGGTCCTGGTCCCGCGTACCATTCTGCACTCTTACAACGACGGTATGGCCGGTCCGAACGGCCTTCCCCGCATTTCGGAGCGGGGCGCGATCGGCTTCGGCCTCAGCCTCCTCATGGGCAAATCGAGCCTCCGGACCCTTCCCGGATACGAGGAGTCGGAAGCGGTCGTCGCCGGGTTCACGGACCAGATCGATTCCTTTGCCCTCATCCTTCCCCTGGACCTGGTTACGGGCTATAACCGGAAATTCCTCAAGGACCACCGGAACGAATACCAGTACGCGTATGTGAAGGTAAGGGACCACGCCTCCCTGCTTGCGATTGTCCCGCGGATCAGGACCCTTGGCCTGGTGGTCGAGACGGGGAATAGCGTTTCCCGCCAGATCCTCAGCCTCACAAAGACCATCCTGCTCATCAGCAGGTCGCTCCAGGCGGTTGTGCTCCTCCTCGCCCTGATCACCGTTTCCTTTGCAACT
>JAKJGD010000377.1 GCA_022704585.1 Spirochaetota bacterium
CGCTCATGGCCGTGTTGAACACGACCTCGCCGATAGTCTCACCCTCGTGGCCGAACGTCACCCCTTCAAACTCGGAGCCGTCTTCAAGGATAAGGTATGCTTTTTGCGGCATGGGCCGAACACTCCTGTAAAAGTTATCCGTGGTTAATGCGGGGCGCGGGGGCTGTCAATACTAATTGCCGCCGGCAGGCAAAAAAATCCATGGGGTTTAGTGCGACTAATATTATTCGAGTTTTTTACCGATGATCGGGCTGCATATCGGCAGCCTGAACGTCCCCCTGAGTACTCCCTCTTTTTTCCAGATGATGACCTCCCCGTCCGTGAAGGTCTTCGATAGGCGTTTTTCTTTCCCGGTCAGGTATATGCCTTCAGCCGTCCCCTGAACAGCCAGATTCGCGGCGCCGTTCCTGAATGAAGCATTGTAGGTGCCCTCGATTTTCGCTCTGCCGTTTCCCCGGAGGTTGCACTCGGCATAGAAACTCCCGTCGGCTTCCACGGCGAAGCCGGTTGTGCTCGCGCCATCGACCTCGTCCGGAGAAAAAAAGAAGCTCCTGCCGGCGATGTCTTTCACGGAAATCTCGTTCGGCTCCAGGAACTGGCCGGCGAACACCCAGCCAATGACATTGCCATACCCGATCCGGGACCAGGTTCCCCGTACACCGTCAATCTCGATTTCCCTGTCGCCTGTTTCAAGCACGGAGACTTTCATGCCATTCGGTATGGTAAGGATGATGGAGGAGTTGATGTCGGGACCCTGCCTGAGTTTCAGTCCCCGTGCCGTGTTTACGATGCGCTCGGCCTGGCCCCGGGCGGGTATCGCGCACCCGCAGGGCGTGCCGGGAAGGACAAGGAATCCGGCAGCGGTAAACATGAGCAGGGAGAGGACGACTTGCCGTTTCATGGGGACACCTCGCACCCGTGGTATGCCGGATCATGACAGGCGTTCGGCTTCCTGTCAAGAAATTCGTTCTGACACCGGGCTAAATATTTTTCTGCATCCACACGACATCGAAATCGGTACCGAATTTCGTGCCGATGCCGGCAAAGGCACCGCAGCGGGTGAAGCCGTTCTTTTCATGGAAAGCGATGCTCGGGCCGTTGAGGGACGATATGCCTGCCAGCAGTATCGTGATTGACCTCTCCCGCGCCCCGGATTCGAGGTAATCCAGCGTCCTGCCGCCTATTCCGTTGCGGATCATATCATGCCTGAGAAAGCAGGTAAGCTCTGCAGTTTTCTTAAACGCCGGGAGCGGATTGTGCGCGCGCAGGAACCCGAAGCCGATGACCTCGTTCGCTCCGGACAGGATTGCCGCGGCCGGGTAGCCCCGGGTCATGCTCAGGAACATGTCGAAAAACTCGTATGGCACCCGGTGCTCGGGAAACGCGGCGTAGCCGTTTTCGATATAGTGGTTGAAGATGTCTATTACCGGCCTGCGGTGTCCTTCGGCCAGGCTTTCATATCGTATGTCCATGCGCGATGCTCTCCTGTTACAGCATGATACCATTGCCGGTGCGAAGATTCAAGGATTTTATGGGCAGTAACGGGTGGAGAAACCGGATTAATAGAAGACATTTTCCATGTTGTTCCGTATCAGTAAAAAACCGGCCGGTCAGTTTTTTTATTGACATATTTCATGTTCCGGTTTATAGAGGACAGACAAATATAAAGCGTGCTTCTCTCTTTCATCTGAAATCCTGCGGATAACGTACCGGAACTGTTTCCGGAAATCAGTCTATTAATTGTGGGGAGGTGTATGATGAAAAAGTGTTATGCTATTGCCATGATGTTTTTATTCGGGTGTCTTTTCGAGTTCCAGCCGGTAAGCGCAGCCGGCGGATGGTCTCTCGTAAAAAACAGCAGCGGCATCAAGGTGTACGAGCGCGCGGTTCCCGGGACCGATCTGATGGAATACATGGCGGTCACGACGATCGATGCAAAGATGGAGGTCATCGGAGAGGTGCTGCGGGACGTGAGAAATTTCAACAGGTGGCTGGCCGACTGCTACGGCGCCCAGGTAGAGAAGACCTTCTCGAGGAACGACATGGTCATCTTCATGGTCCTGAAGCCGCCGATAATCCAGGAGCGGGATATCGTGCTCAAGGACAGGACCGTGTATGATTACGAAAACGGCAAAGCCACGATAACGTTCCAGGCGACCGATGATGTTAAAATTCCCCTCGAGAATGACCGGGTCAGGGTCACGAACATGACCGGCCTGTTTGACATGGAGTATCTCGGAAGGAACAAGACCAAGTTCATTTACAAGCTGAAGGTGGACCCGGGCGGAAGCATCCCCAAAAAAGTCGCCTACGCGGTCATGAAAAATTATCCCTACAACAGCCTCAAGGGACTCAGGGACATGGTGACCGAGAAAAAGTATTCCGACCAGGCGAAGGGCACTGACGAGGAGAGACAGATCAACATGCGGGCAGGCAGCGAGGCCGCCGTCAGGAAGATCCTCACGAACAGGCTCATGAAATACGTCAATGACAGGGCCGCACTGGGCGCGATCATCGCGGCGGACAGGGAGGGGATCAGGGCCATCGCGGCCTCCGGCGGCTCCTATGCCGAGGTTGAGAAGGCCACGATAAGCCTGTATTTCAAGTACGCGGAAAAGCTCGTGCCGGACAAGGCCGAATTCGAAAAGCTGAAAAATAACAGGGGTCTCATAGCCGAGATGACCGATATAGTCGTGACCGACTGCGGGGCCACGGAGCTTACGATCGACACGGTCCTCCAGAGATACCGGAAGAGGTAAGGGCCCCGGACCGCGGGAGCTTCCGGTCGGCTCACGGCACGGGAACGAACAGGGCGGCGCTGCCGGGCGCCGCTCTGCGCGTCATGCGGACGGCATGCAGACGCCCGTCAGGTACCGAAAATGGATTGCAATTTATGATAAGCGCGGTACAGTAGTGCCCGAGGTTACGATATGGATGAATTCAGGGTATGTCCTTCGTGCGAGTATACGCGCGGGTTTCACGCGTCGTTCAGGAAGGACCCGGAGGGCGTCAGGATCGTATTCATCTGCCCGGAATGCGGAGCGTCGTTCGATCTCGGCATCATCGACAGCCTGTTGAACGAGATCAGGCCGAAACGCGGCGCGGATTATTGAGCGCGCGCTACTCCTGCTCGAACCGCACTGCTACCGAGCCGCCGTGCTTGTCCTCGAAGCCTTCCACGCGGGACATGGCCTCAACCGGTCCCCGCGCCTTCGCCAGGGCGCCGCGCGACAGGAGCTGGTAGGTGGTCCGCCGCATGAACGTGTCCACCGACGTGCCGGAGGAGAAGCGGGCGGCGCCGCCCGTGGGCAGGATGTGGTTGGTCCCCGAATAGTAGTCGCCCACC
>JAKJGD010000378.1 GCA_022704585.1 Spirochaetota bacterium
GTGCTCGAGCCGCTCCTGGGACCGCTGGCCCGCGACAGGGCAGCATTCAGCGAGCTGGGCGCGGTCTTTCTCGCGTTGGACCACGAAAGGCTGGCGGCCCTTTCGCTCCGGTATAAAACCGGCATAGAGGAATGCGTCTTCATACTGACGAACCTTCTGCGGCCCGTGATGACCCTGCTCCGGGAGAAGTCAGCACCGCTCATCCCCCCGGCGGGATCGCCGCTCCTCTGCCCCTTCTGCGGCCATTATCCCGACATGTCGGTCATCGGCGGCGGTGAAGAAGGCAGGCGCCTGCTCCACTGCTCCCTGTGCGGGCACCGCTGGCCCTTCAAGCGCCTGTCCTGCGCGGTCTGCGGGACCGAGGACCCGGCAAAGCTGGAATACCTCTCCTCCGAAGGGGACTCGCGCTACCGGATCGACGTGTGCCATGAGTGCGGGGGATACATAAAGACCGTGCGGCTTGACAAGTTCGAGGAGGTAGACTCGTGCGATCTCGCCGTGGAGAACATCCTGACCGCGGGGCTCGACGGCGCCGCGATGCGGGAAGGATACCGCCGGCCCTAGGGCAGGATGATGCGGTCAGCGCCGTGGGCCACGTAGAACCCGTCCTTCCTCACGCCCGTCAGAAGTATCAGGTTCTGCTTCCGGGCGATCTCGACCGCCATGCTTGTCGGGGCGGCCCTGGTCACCAGGACCGGTACCGATGCCAGGACCGTCTTGAGCACGATCTCGCTCGAGACGCGGCCGGTGCTGAAAAGCATGCACCGGTCAAGGGGCATCCTGTTGACAAGCGCCATCCCGATAAGCTTGTCCACCGCGTTATGCCTTCCGATCTCGTCGAAAAAAGCCATCCGTTTCCCGTCAAGCCCGTAGAGCGCGCCGCTGTGGACCCCGTGCGTCTGGTCGTGCGTCGTCGAAAGCCCGAGGAACTCGCTCATCGACGCAAGGATGACGCGCGGGTCCACGGCAGGCGGATCGGGCCGCGGCGGGACGCCGGCGCCGGATCGCCTCCCGCTTCCGGGACTCCCTGACACCAGCGTGCGGACCCACCCGGTCCGGCCGGAAAGATCGACGCCGGCAGCCGTCACCAGGTTTACGGTCAGGCGCTCCTCGTCCACCTCGATCCTTTCTACTTCATCCATGGAGCGAATGATCCCCTCCGACGCGAGGTGCCCCACTGCCAGCCAGTTAAGATCGGAGCCGGAGCAGACAATCGAAATATACGGCATCCCGTTAAGGAGGATTCCCACATGGTATTCGGCGCTGACCGGCGCCTCTATCGGCTGCAATCCGGACGATGAATAATAATGCGATCTTATTGTAACGGTTGCTGGAAGCAAGTGCGTGTCCTCTCAATTCCCTGGTCTTAGTGCAAAAAATAAGGCGTGCGCGACCCGCGTCAACGATTATTCGCGCGCGGATTCAAGCGCATGCACGAGGAGGGTCATGGCGCCGTTGAGGGGACACGGCACCCCGTTTGCCTCGCCTTCTCGCGCCAGGGCGCCGTTTATGAAGTCGATCTCGGTCGGCTGCCCGTTCCTGATGTCCGTATACATGGACGAATAGTTGGCAGCGGTGAGCCGGCACACCTCCTCCGCGCGCGCCACCGGGTCGCCGTACGCCGGCGTCATGGCAAGCCGCTCCATCACCGCGGCCCCCTCGCGCACCAGCCCGGCCATCAGCCCCCGCGCCGCTTCGCTCTCCAGGAGGGCGCCGTTCCGCACGCGCAGGATCGCGGTGAGGGGATTGATGCCCGCGTTAATCAGCACCTTGCTCCACACGAGCGAGCGCGGGTCCGCGGAGAGCTCCGCGTCAAGTCCCGCGGCACGCATGAGCGCGGCAAGGTCATCAAGAAATTTTTCCGGGAGCGACCCCGGGAGCATGGGACCGAACGAGGTCTTTCCCCTGCCCGCGTGTCGCACGTGGTTCTGAGAGGCGAGATTGGCCCCCTCGGAGGTGACTCCCGCGATGACCGGCGAGCCCGGCATGTTCGCCGAAATGAGCTCGGCGTTTCCCGCCCCGTTCTGCAGGGTCATGACCGGGCCTCGGTACCCGGCCCGCGCGAGCTCCCGCGAAGCGCTTTCGGTGTGGTAGGCCTTGACGCAGAGTATGGCCAGGTCGGTCCCCGCAGGGTCTTCCAGACCGACGGTCGCCTTCACCCGGTACCTGAAATCGGCGTCCGCGCCCTCCCACCGTATACCGTCCCTGTTGAACAGGGCGGCGCGCTCCTGGAACTGGTCCACCAGCGTAACAACGGCGTCCGTTTTACTGAAGTACCCTGCCAGGAGAAGGCCCACCGCTCCCGGCCCCACGATCGCGATTCTCATTGGCATGATTGCACCGCCTCCTTCCCGAACCCGAAGGCCCTTTTCATGTCATCGGGATTTGAGAGCACATCGCCCGGGGCGTCCGCCCTGAAAAAGGCGCCGCCGCCGTACGACTTGTCCAGCGCATCGAAAAAATATTTCGCCGTGAGCTCGCTCCCGGTGTAGAGGTTAAGCCCGCCCGCGGCGCCGGCCATGACCAGGAAGCCGCACCCTCCGCCATGCAGCTTCCGCTCCTCCGCTGTCTTCTTCGTCAGACGACGCAGGTTCCAGAGCGCCTGGCAGCGGTCAATGAGCGCCTTCACCTGAGCCGTCAGACCGTAGAAAAAGACCGGCGACGCGAGGAACACGACCCGGGCATCAAGCAGCTGCCGGTACACGGGCTGCATGTCATCCCTGACCACGCAGCTGCCGGTCTTATCGCACCCGCCGCACTCGATGCAGCCGTCAAAGCTCATGTCGCGCACATAGATGCGGGCGACCTCCGCGCCAGCCGATGCCGCGCCTTCCAGCACCCGGTCGAGGAGCAGGTCCGTGTTGCCCCCCGCGCGGGGGCTTCCGTATATGCCGAGGACTCTCATGTGGCGGGCCATAATCGATTTTCATATTCTTCCGGAAAGGAAGGAGCATTGGCACTCAGGTATTCCAGGGTTTCCGTTCCGACATTTTTTATCCCATGTTTTTTATTCGAGGGGACGTATATGGCATCCCCCGCGTGTACCGGTTCCCGTTCATCATCGATAATCATCAGACCCGTGCCGCGAATAATATAATATACCTGCTCGGGCTCATGATCATGGGCAGGTTGTTCAGAATTCACCGGGATGAACGATAGCTGCATGGACAAGCCGGCATTCTTCACATTTCTGCACCCGACAAGCATGTAAGATTTTAGTAGCGCCGTGTTCCCGGTGTTATAAGAATTATTTATATTTGATATAATCATTCTATATCATCCACTAGAAAACTTTTCTTTTATTAAAATGCGAGAAAGATACTATACGTTAATTCCGCCA
>JAKJGD010000379.1 GCA_022704585.1 Spirochaetota bacterium
GGTGGGGTGGTACCCGCTCGATAAACACACCTACACCGGCTATGAGAAAATCGAATTCCAGATCCCTGCCGATGAGAAAGCCGGCACGTACGAGGCGTCCGTGGAAGACGGACACTCGAAGCGGATCAGGTTCTCGCGGAGCGCGGGCCCCGGCCAGAAGATCGTGTTCGTGTTCCGCCGCGAGGGGAACGCAACCATCACGTTCCTCCGCGATAAAATCAAGATAGACGATATTGACATCAATGTCGACTGACACGAAAAAAATACTGATCTCTCCCTCGATCATAGCTTCCGACCTGACACTCATCGGGGAGCAGGTCAGGGGCTTTGATCCCGGGCTCGTAGACCTCCTGCACTGCGACGTGATGGACGGGAACTTCGTCCCCAACCTCACGTTCGGTCCCGGTTTCCTCCTGGATTTAAAGAAGCACACCGAGATTCCTCTCGACGTCCACCTGATGATCGAGAAACCGGAGCTTTCCCTGGAACAGTACATGAAGGTCAAGCCCTGGGCACTGACCATCCACTATGAGAGTACAAGGTTTCCGGCCCGTCTCCTCTCCGAGATCCGCGGTGCCGGCATCCTGTCGGGAATCTCGATAAACCCGGCAACGCCGGTTGATGCGGTGTTTGACCTGCTTCCCTACGCCGACCTGGTCCTCGTCATGTCCGTGGATCCCGGATTTTACGGTCAGGCGTTCATGGAGCCTGCCCTGGGAAGGATACGCACTCTTTCCGAGCATATCAGGCAGGCCGGCATTACCTCTGTCAGGATCGAGGTGGACGGCGGCATCGGCACCGGGAATATAGCCGGGGTCGTTCGTGCCGGCGCCGGGATTATAGTCGCCGGCAACTCGGCCTTCAAAGGCGGCGATATCCACGCAAATATACGGGCCCTGCTGAAAAGCGCCGGCGCGTGACATAATCATTACCCCCTCACTCAACGTGGTCCCCCGCCCCCGTTAATTGGCCGTGCCGGATATTTTATCTTGACAAAAAAGAGGGGGTCAAAATAAATAAGTTCCTAATCACTTCAGGAGGGATTATCCGTGGCTGTAAAGATACGCTTGCAGAGAATCGGGACAAAAAAGAAGCCATTTTACCGCATTGTTGCCGTTGATGGCCGCGAAAAGCGCGACGGTAAATTCATAGACCAGCTGGGCCGTTACCAGCCGATCGTCGACGGTGAACAGCTCATTATCGATGAGCAAAAACTGGCCCAGTGGATAGGTAAAGGCGCCCAACCGACCCATACGATCATGCAGTTGCTCAAGAAAAAGGGGATCTGGCAAAAAGTCAAGAGCTCCAAATAGTCGGTAGGAGGCGGAAATGAATTACAAGGATCTCGTTGATTACATGGTCAGGTCCCTGGTGGACCACCCGGAGGACGTGGAGATTCGGGAAGTGGAAGGCGAAAAGTCGACAATCCTTGAATTGCGCGTGACGAAAGACGATATCGGCAAAGTCATTGGAAAGCACGGGAGGATTGCCCGTGCAATCAGGACGATAATAAACGCTTCGGCGACCAAATCCGGAAAACGGGTAGTGCTCGAAATTCTCGATTGATGACGGCAGAAGAATATGTTCGCATCGGCGTGATTACCGGCGCCCACGGGCTTACGGGTCGCCTGAAAATACTGGTAATCTCCGATATCGGCGAACGGTTTGAAGCGGGAAACAGGGTCTTTATACAGCACGGCGACAGGTACCGGGAATACAGAATAATCCAGTTCAGCGACAGCGGAAAAAGATCGGGACTTCTCCAGCTCGAAGGCATCAATGACCGTGACGCCGCCCTCTCGATAAAAGGTTCGGAGCTCCTGATAGAACAGTCGGAGGCGGAACGTACGAGGGGCGCGCTGGGTGAAGAGGGCTATTATTATTTTGATATTATCGGATGCGCTGCCTTTACCCGCGGGCAGCGCCTCGGCATTGTAAGCGACATTATGGAAGCGGGTTCGGGAGAGGTGCTCATCATAACGGACGAAACGGGGCGCGATTTCATGGTCCCCTTCGTGGAATCGATGGTCGACACCAGGGACATTCGGGACAAAAAACTTTATCTGGATCCTGTTGAGGGATTGCTTGATATTTAAGATTGTAACACTGTTTCCCGAGTTTTTCGAATCTCCCCTGCGGTCCGGCCTTCTCGGAAAGGCGATCGCTTCCGGCACCATCGGCGTTACAATCACGGACATACGTGATTTCGCAACGGACCGGTACCGGAGCTGCGATG
This sequence comes from Spirochaetota bacterium, assembly GCA_022704585.1. The sequence goes on from JAKJGD010000379.1 coordinate 2,237, forward strand.
ATTACCCGTACGGCGGCGGCTCGGGAATGGTCCTGATGCCGGGGCCCCTTGCGGGAGCGGTTGAGAACATCAGGACCGAACGTACCAGGGTGGTGCTCGCCTCGGCCTCGGGTTCACTGCTGACGCAGGACCTGGTCAAAAGACTGGCATCACACGAGGAAATCTGCCTCCTGTGCGGCCATTACGAGGGAGTGGACCAGCGCTTCATCGACCGCTACGTCGACGATGAAGTCTCGATCGGCGACTACGTCCTCTCCGGGGGAGAGTTCGCCGCGCTGGTCATCATGGACGCGGTTTCCCGGTACGTACCGGGCTTCATGTCGAACAGCGACTCCCTGGTGGAGGAGAGCTTCGAGATGGACCTGCTGGAATATCCTCATTACACGCGGCCCGAGGATATCTTCGGCATGAGGGTGCCCGAGGTGCTGATGAGCGGGAACCACAGGCTGATCAGAGAGTGGCGCCGGGAAGAAAGCGTGAATAAAACGAAACGGGTACGGCCGGATCTCTATAGAAAATATCTTGCGAGAAAAATATCAGGAGAATGAGCGATGGAAATATTAAAGGAAATCCAGAATAAGATCAAACCTGTTGATAGAGAAATCAACTTCGAAATCGGGGACACGGTAAAAGTCCATTACCGGATCGTTGAAGGAAACAAAGAGCGGATACAGGTTTACGAAGGGATCGTCATAGCCATAGACAACAAGGGCATGAGCAAGACCTTTACTGTACGAAAGCTTTCATTCGACGTGGGAGTCGAGCGGATTTTCCCCTTCTACACGACGCGAATAGCCAAGATCGACGTCATACGGAAGGGCAAGTCGCGGCGCTCGAAGCTCTACTATCTCAGGGAGAGGACCGGTAAGTCCGCGAAGCTCCGCGAGAAGAACGTCAAGGGATCGAAGAAACATTCGGTCACCGTGGCCGACGTACCCGGCACCGCCGCCGAGCCCGCTGCTGCGGAAACCACTCCCCAGCAGGAATCGTAATACCCGGTGCGGGGTCCATCGTTGGTCGGCAAAGCTCATAACGGCGGCAGATCGGCGGGAAAAAAGGCGGGCAACGAGCCCGCCTTTTTAATTGCGCCCACGTTCCG
>JAKJGD010000380.1 GCA_022704585.1 Spirochaetota bacterium
ACCTGGCGCAGGTAGTCGGGTGCGCACCCCGCCGGAAGGATGAGCGATGCAGCAACGATCGCAGATAACGCGTTCTTCTTCATTACGATTCCTCCGCTCTGCGCGCTCCCGGCCGCCCTACCCCGGGTTGACGCAGTAGCCCATCCAGAGCATGACCCGGTGCATGTCAAGCAGGTTCGTCAGGTTGCTCTGCTCGATGAGCCTTGAATTGTACTGGTAGTCGAATTCCATGGTGAAGCCGTTGTCCAGGGCGAACCCGAGCCCCGCCCTGCCGAAGTAGCTCCGCGCGTTCGGGTGGCCGAGCAGGAAAAAATCGGCGCCCCCGCCCAGGTCCAGGTAGATGGCCTTGAAATTTTCGCTGAAATAGATACGCATCATCCCGTAGGCAGGCACCTCGAGGTAATAACGCGGATCAGGCGCATGAATTTTGTACATTACCCGCACCAGGTATGTATCAACGTCGGTGTCCGGGTGTGAGAGTTTTCTGGAAAACGAGGACAGGTGAAAATAACCGGCGTCTGCGCCGAACCCGAGCCCGAAGAACCGCGCAACGTTGAAGAAAAAATTAAGCTTGATCCCCGGCACGAGGCCGATCATTTTTTTTGTCTCGATGTTGAGGGCGGGTATGACATAGTCCAGGTACGGCGCGACCGTGCGTCTCATCTGGAAGAAGGCGAAGGACCCGCCGAACATGATGCTGAAGTTGAAAACGCTCCTTGTCCCGGCAGGGGTATCGGCCGCGGTACGTTGCTTTCCCGCACCCTCTTTGCCTCCGCCCGAATCGGGCTGCCCGAGGCTCGAGGTGTCGACGCTCGGGTCTACGAAGAACCTGGCGTAGAGGTTCCCGGAGGAATACCAATCGCAATCCTCGAGACCGGCACCCTGGAGCGGCATCATCAGACCAGCGCACCAGGTCATCATAATGGAAACAGCCAGTAATCGCTTCATCGACCAACCTTTCATTCAACGTGAGCGAGCAGCAGTCCATATTCGCCGAGGAGTGACTGCCGGTCGTCAAGCCATGTTCAACATCGGAATAGGAAGTATCTGCTAATAAATAATGAAAGTGTGATGCATACAGGCTCCATATATCACTGTTACAACAACCTGTCAATAGCATTTTATACGCCCGGGCGGGTTTATATTTTTTCATACGATCAGGTGAAACTGTCAAGAATTGTCCCGATCCATACGATACATAAGCAATATCGCCTTGATAGGAGCCGGTCATGAACGAAAAAGCAAGTGTCAATGCCATTGTTACCGCGGTACGGATCGACCTTTCGCGGGGCAAGAAGAAAGAAGAGGTCCTGAGATCGCTATCCGGGCTGATCAGCAGGGAGCTTTTCATAAAGGTCCGGGACCAAATTCAATGAGCCCTTTCCTGAATACCGAAAATTCCCGCATCGGCTTCAGCGTAAGCCCGTATTTATCATTGACAAATATAATATTTTCTGGTCGTTAGATGTATAACGCTTATGTCCTGATTCTCTGCCGTACCGGAATAAAACAACACAGTATAGGCGAATCACACAACCGCCGTACTTCCGGGTGATACGGTACAGGCCGGGACCTGGCATTAGAAATGAACCAAGGCATACACACTACATTCAAAAAAGAGATCCCTTCGAAAAAAACCGAAGTGCGGCGCACGCTTTTCGAGGCGCTGGAATTCTATAACGGGCTCAAGTGCATAGGCATAGCATTGCCGGTCGACGAGTTTTATTTCAGGCTGGCCCTCGACGAGCTACTGGAAAACGCGCTGTCCCACGGCAACAGGCATGATGAATCGAAGCTCATCGGCCTGTGCATTTGCGTGACCGCGGGTATCGTGGACATCCGCGTGCGCGACGACGGGCCCGGTTTCCGCCCGGACCTGGTGGAGAACCCCACCGGCATTCCGGCAATCTTCAGGTCCTCCGGAAGGGGCCTGCATCTGCTGCGCAATATCGGCGACATCACCTGGAACGACAAGGGCAACGAAGTCATGTTCCGGGTCCGGTAATCCCGGCCCCAAACCTCCGTCATTATTCAGAATTATTCCTCCTTATAAATAACATAACGCCGCATGCTGCCCCGGCCGCCCCGGCTCCCGTTCATGTCAATATGGCGATAATTCCCTGTTTTTCCGGTTACGAGCATAAATGCGGAACTCCACAGCCCATACCCGGGTCAAATGATCGAATACACGGAGAGGAGTACAATGATGAAAAAGATGACCAACAAAATGTCCTTCGCCCTGGTTACGGGCCTCTGCCTGGCGCTCTTCGGCCTGAGCGGCACCGCCCGGGCCGTTGAAACCGATGAAGCCCTTCTCAAGCAGATGCCGGAAAACATGCCGAGCGATTATTCCGATGAAGAAATAGACCGGATGCTTTCGGACGTGCAGGAGATAGAAGAATCCTCCGAGACCGACGGCACGGAGGCAGCCGATAAACCCGCGCTTACGGAGCGGGACAGGGAGCTCCTTGAAGACATCGAGAAAGACCCGGACCGTTACGCAGATGAATTCAGGTCCGCGGAATGGCTCGAACAGCACCACGTGGTAATCTGGCACCTCTGCTCGGATTACGCATGGCTCGAGGCGCACCCCCGCATGACCGCCCGGATATATCTCAATTACACGTTCTGGAGCAGATATCCGGACATCACGTACGTCATTGTGCGCAATACCCCGTTCCTCGTCAGGTATCCGAGCATTACTCTGAGGATATACGTCCATGACGATTGGTTCGTCCTGCACCCCCATGTTGCCAGGGAAGTCTACAGGAATTACGTGATTTTCGACAGGTATCCGAGGCTGATTGACCGTTATTACCGCCACCACGAATGGATCCACCGGCACCCGTCTGTCGCGCGGGTGGCGTACGGAAACCATAACGTTTTCAGATCACGGCCGGAATACCTGAAGCACGTTTACAGCTTCCGGCGCCACGCCATGGAAAAAGGCATGATGAGAAAAGAACACATGCAGAAAATACGCGAACGCGCCAGGGATGACGCATCCCTGAGAAAGGACAATGCCAGGAAAAAGCACGAGAAATACGCCGGGAAGCGTGACGATAACGACCGCGGGTCCTACCGGCGCGAGGTGGACCGGGATAAGGGCGCGGAAAGGCAAAAGGACAACAGGGGCAGGAGTTACAGGAAAGGCGACAAAAAGCCGGTGGAAGGTGACCGCCGAAAGAATGATAAAAAGCGTGAAGATGGCAAACAACTGCGGCCGGATACCGGCGGCCAGGTCGATAAAAATCGCGGGGACGGCGATCGCCGGCAGGATGATAAAAAGAGGGAAGAGCGCAAACAGCTGCGGCCCGACAGGGGCGGCCAGATCG
>JAKJGD010000381.1 GCA_022704585.1 Spirochaetota bacterium
CGTCCACGCTCCGGCCGGCCAGCTCGGCGACTCCCGCGTCGCCGTCAAGGAACTCCACCTCCGGGTGGGAGCGTTTCAGGGCGCCGTACTCGTCCGACGCCGCGGCCGCTGACGACGCGACAGCCACGACCGCGGGCCTGAATTCCGCTATCTGCCGGCCGAGGAGCCCGAGGTTGGCCCCGCAGGCGATGCCGTATGTCCGGTATTCGTCTTTAAGGAAACGGAGGACCCGCAGCGTCGTTTCGCCGATGGAGCCCGTGGAGCCGAGAATTGATATTGTCCTGCCCATATGCCTGAACGGATCAGGCAACCCCTTTCAGCATCAGGTAATAGTAAAACAGCGGCATCGAGAAAATCAGCGCGTCGAACACGTCCCACATCCCGCCGTGTCCCGGTATGATGGAGCCGGAGTCCTTGATGGAGCCGTCCCGCTTGACCGCGGACTCGATCAGGTCGCCCAGGTTGCCCAGCACGGACAGCGCGACACCGAGCAGCACTGCCTCGATCATGCCGAAGAGGTGCCTGTCGAAAAATGCCGCATACACCTCGTTGGTGATGACCATGGCGAGCACGCTGAACAGGAGGCCGGAGAAGTACCCCTCCCACGACTTGTTGGGAGACACGGGGAACCCGGTCTTGTGTTTGCCGAAGAGCACCCCGCCGAAATAGGCCATGGTATCGTTCAGCATCACCACGATGTTGAGCAATATGATATAGTACACGCCGTCAGCAAGCGACTTCAGCAATATTACGTGCGAGAAGAAGAACACGATATAGAGCACACCGAAGAGCGTCACGCCCATTGAATAGGCGGCGCCCTTGAGCGGTCTTGTGAACAGCTGGAGCGCCATCATGGCAACCATGAAGACCGAGATCACGCCCAGCACCACCCGCGCGTCGAACGCGGGGATATAGCGGCTGTAGCCGTACAGCTTCCCGTACGCGAACAGGTACATGATGATGTTCACGACGACGGCAAACACCATGCCCGTTTTTACAAATGCACGCCCTTCCTCGCCCCGGTCGGTTATCGAATAATACTCATACAGGCACGCCAGCGTGACGATGAGCGAACAGGCAAGCATCGGGACAGACTGCCCCAGATCGGTCACGATCGTAAAAACATACACCGGAAGCGCGACCACCGCGCTCAGGACCCGTTTGATTGTAGCTTTTTGTATTTCCGTCATAGTCCCCCGTATCTCCTTTCTCTCTGTTGGAATTCATAAACCGCCCGGTACAGGTGGCGGGGCTTGAAATCAGGCCACAGCACGTTCATAAATATCAGCTCTGAGTACGCAATCTGCCAGAGGAGGAAATTGCTGACCCGGTACTCCCCGCCGGTGCGGATAAGCAGGTCGACGTCCGGCATGCCTGCGGTAAAGAGCCCCTTTTCAAGGTCCCGGGCCGTGACGGGCCCGCCGGACTTCGCGCTCTCCAGGTGACGGTTTACCGCGTTCAGGATGTCCTGCCGGCCGCCGTAATTCACGCAGAAATTGAGCTCGAGGGTGCGGTTGCGCTTCGTTTCTTCAACGGCCCGGAGTATTGTGTGCAGTGAAGATGCCGGCAGGCGTTCTTGCAGCCCGGAATGCCTGACCCGTATGCCCCGGGACTTGATGACGTCGATCTTATTCGTGAAAAAGTAATCGAGAAGCTTCCAGAGGCCCAGGACCTCCATGCGCGGCCGCCGCCAGTTCTCGGTCGAGAAAGCATAAAGCGAGATGGCCTTTATCCCCAGGCTGATGGCGGCGTCCATGAGCGGCTCAATGGCCTCGGCGCCGCACCGGTGCCCCTCGGCGCGGGAGAGCGATTTTTTTTTCGCCCATCTCCCGTTGCCGTCCATGATGATGGCGACGTGGGCGGGAACTTTCTTTTTATTGATGAGATGTTTGTAGTCTTTCATGGTTTGGTTGGTTTTGCATACCTTCAGGAGATGTCAAACCAAGCCGCCTGCTCAATTTGTCATCGCGAGCGGAGCGAAGCGATCTGCCATTTGATAACAAACAGCTTTTCCTGTAACTATTACTAATATTCATCTAAAGGAAGATTGCTTCGTCGCCCTTCGGCATGTCCGTAACCGTCTGCGTCGGCAGGACCCTTGCGAGTGCGGACATGCCGGGGCTCCTCGCAATGACAGTCGAAATCGCCCCTATATATTCAGTATCTCTTTTTCTTTATTATCAGTCAGCTTCTGGATTTCGTCAATATATTTATCGGTTATCTTCTGTATCCTGGTCATGGCGTTTTTCGAATCGTCCTCGGAGATCTCTTTCTCCTTTTCGAGTTCCTTGGTCATGTCATTCCCGTCCCGGCGGATGTTCCGTACCGCGACCCTGCACTCTTCAGCCTTCTGCCTGGCAAACTTGACATACTCCTTGCGCCGCTCCTCCGTGAGGTCCGGTATCTGGATCCGGATCAGGTTCCCGTCGTTTGAGGGGTTCACCGAGAGGTCGGATTTGAGGATGGCCTTCTCCACGTCTCCCAGGTTCCCCTTGTCCCAGGGCTGGATCACGACCAGGCGCGGCTCCGGGCAGGAGACGGTAGCAACCTGGTTCAGCGGCATCTCCGTGCCGTACACGCTCACCCTGATCCCGTCGAACATGGCGGGGTTGGCCCTGCCGGTCCGAATGGCGGCAAAATCCTTCTGCAGCGCCGTAACGCTTTTCTTCATGCGGTCTTCCAGATCGGAAATGATATCTTCTACCATGCGTGCCTCCTGTCAGGAAATTAGTGTACCGACCGATCCGCCGGATACTATTTTTTTCAGCGACCCCCGCCGGAACAGGTTAAAAACGACGATGGGCAGGTTGTTGTCCATGCAGAGGGTGATTGCGGTAAAATCCATGATCGCGAGCTGCCCCGTCAGCACGTCGATAAAGGGGAGCGCGTCGATTTTTCTTGCTCCGGGGTCCTTCTCCGGATCGCTCGTGTACACGCCGTCCACCCTGGTGGCCTTCATCAGTACGTCCGCCTCCAGCTCCACCGCGCGCAGGCTCGCGGCCGTGTCCGTTGTGAAGAAGGGATGGCCCGTGCCGCCCGCGGCGATTACGACGCGGCCGTGGTCGAGATGGTCAAGCGCCTTGCGGATGATGTAGGGCTCGGCGATCTCCTTCATCTCGAAGGCGGAAAGCACGCGCGCCGGTACCCCGATGTTCTCCAGCGCGTTCTGCAGCGCGAGCGAGTTCATCACCGTGGCGAGCATGCCCATGTGGTCGCCGGTGACGCGCTTGATCCCCAGGCTGTCAGCCAGGGTGCCGCGGAAGATGTTCCCGGCGCCGATGACGACAGCCACTTCGACCCCGAGACGCTGGACGTCCCGTATCTCCTCTGCGATC
>JAKJGD010000382.1 GCA_022704585.1 Spirochaetota bacterium
TGAGCGCGTGCGGTTTACCCGCGGGCATGACGATCATCCCGCCCCTGGCCAGGGTATGGGACTTCCCCGCAATGGAAATCTCCGCCGTGCCGTCAAGAACGGAAACAAGCGCATCGAATGGAGCGGTATGCTCCGACAGGCTTTCGCCCTTGTCGAACGCAAACAGGGTTACCGTTCCCGCCGGCCTGTTAATCACGGTACGGCTCACCACCGAACCGGGCTGGTAAGTCACGAGGCCTTCGAGCTCGAGGCCTTCCCTTGTGTATTCATCAATAGAATTCGTGTTTTCCATGGTGTTACTCCTCCAGAATATCGATCAATAAACCGATAATAGTACCCCGCACCGGCCTCACCACGCCTCCGGCTCGCCCTTTCCCATTGGGAGAGGGGGCCGGTGGGTGAGGTCACAGCCTCTTCTCACCCTCAAGCTTTTTCTTGTCCGTCAGGTCCTGCGACACCTCGACCGTGCCGAGGTATACGCCCTTCTCGTCCCGCAGGGCGAAGTACTCGATAAGCACGAACCTTCCCTTGAAGTTGATCCAGAACGATGAAACGTTCCCGGCGCCGGAGCGGAAGTCGTCAAGTATCTTCTGTACCTTTCCCACGCTCGCAGGCGGATGGCATTGCTGAACCTTCCGGCCGATGATGGCCCTGCTCCGTGTGAAGACCCGGTCCCTGCCCTGAGAGAAATACCGGACCGTGTCATCCGCGTCGACAAACGTAATATCGAGCGGGAGCGTATTGAGGAGCGACACCAGCTCGCGCACCGAGAGGCTGCCGGTCGGAAGGCCGATCCTGCCGTCAATGCCGGCGGCCGGCTCATCCGCCCATATCCCCTTCGACGGCAGCCACTCCGTCTTTGGATCGAACAGGCAGAAGCCGATCTCCGGGCTCTGCCGGTATACCTCGAACCATTCCTCCTCGGTGATTGCGTCCAGGCACATGGGCAGGAGTATGTTTTCCTCCTTCGATATCATGTCCTGTATCGATCGTGTTGCCGCGGAAAGCTCGGGCAGGACCCAGCGCACCTCGGTCCCCGCCGACAGGCCGCTGGCAAGCACCGCCAGCGCCTTTTTCAGCAGCGCCCTGGTTTCGTCATGCTTCGCCCACATGACCGCCGGCGGGCCGGTTATCCCGTGCTTTTCAAGGAACGGGAACACCAGGTTTTCCTTTCGCTGGTAATGCTTGTTCACGTCCATGAGACGGTTGAAATGCTGGATCAGTGCGAGGTACAGATCCGGCGAAGGATTGCCGCCCTCCCCGCCTGACGCGCCGCGGACCGTATCATCAAGCGCGGCAATCTCGCGCTCGAGCGCCCGGTTCTCCTCTTTGAAAGTATGGACCGGATGGCCCGGCGGCGCCGTCTTCGCGCCCGACTGGTCGATGCTCCCGTCCAGGACCGCGGTGTGCAGGTCGCAGAGCCTCACCACTTCCTCCTGGGGAAGGCCTTCGGCGATCAGCTCCTGTTCGATCCTGACCACGTCATCATACGGGATCTGCCCCATCACCTGCCGTATCTCGGCCTTGACCCTCTCGGGGTCAACCCCCTTGTGGAGCTTCAGGATCAGCTCTTTCAGCTGCTTTCTTTTCAGCTCGGAATTATTGATGATCTCGCTCATACCGCCCCCCTCCTGATTACATGAATCATCTCCGGAAACACCCGGTCATTGCTCTGTATTATTCAATATACGCTTTCATTATAATTCTGCCCTTGACGCAGGTCAATACTAAATGCAATTATCAGCAAATAATGAATTATTAATGATGGAACGGCCACCAGGCTGAATACGCTTGATACAAAAGGTCACCCTGGAATTTTATTGACCGGGCTTCGGTTGGCGGATTATTTTTTTTAGCCAGGTCCTCTGCGTTCTTTGCGTGCCCTGCGTTGAAACATAAAATGAATCATTCTCTTGACTTATTGATCGATGTCTGCAATAGTAATCTTACAGATTACAATTACAGGTCATGCAATGTGAATATTGAAAAATTATTAAAAGATTCGGAGCTCTTCAGCGGCATAAGCGATGAAGCCGCCGGCAGGATCGCCGCCATGGGAACCATAATCACCGCCCCGCAGGGCAGGATGATATTCCTGGAAGGCGAGAAAGGCCAGTCTTTCTATATCCTGGTCGAGGGGAGCGTCCGGCTCTTCAAGAGCGCGCCGGACGGCAGGGAAATCACCGTGAAGCTTGCCTCGCCCGGAGAGATTTTCGCGGAAGTCATCCTCTTTGAAAAGGACCGCTACCCGGTCAGCGCGACCGCCGTGACCGACTCGCGGCTCTTTTCGCTAAACAAGGCCTCGTTCAATACGCTCCTCGGGAACGAGGCATTCAGGGCTGAATTCATAAGCGTATTGATGAAGAAGCAGCGCTACCTTGCCGGCAGGATACTCTATCTCACCGCTTATGACGTTGAAGAGCGCTTTTTCCGTTTCCTGGACAGCCACTATGGAAGGAAAGCCTCGTACGACATTCCCCTGTCAAAGAAGGACATCGCCTCGGCAATCGGCACCATACCTGAGACTTTCTCGCGGCTTATCCAGCGCCTCACCCAGCTCGGCACGATACGATGGGAGGGGAGCCGGCTGGAAATTAAAGAGGAATTCTGGAAAAAACGGGACTACGACTGAGGTGCCGCAACCCCCAGCTCCCGCCCGAACCGGGCGACCTCTCCCCGCTCGTTCACATGCGCGATGACGCACAGCTCTTCGCGCGCCCTGGTACAGGCGACATAGAGGAGGCGGCGTTCCTCTTCGACGCCGCTCTCCGGGTCGGGTATCACGCCGTCGCGGATTCCCGCGACGATGACCGTGTCGAACTCGAGGCCTTTGGACGCATGCATCGTCATGACCGAAACGCCGGCCTTTTCCAGAACGGGACCAAGCCGTCCGCCGAGGTACCGGCACTGCCAGTTATTGCGAAAAAGCACCGCGTGTGTCCCGCCGGGCGCCCTTCCCTCCAGGAGCTTTGCTATGGCGCCGGTCTCCTCCTCGACCGAAGCGACGGCCATCCGTCGAACGCTGCCGCCCCTTCCGCGAAAAGCGGAAAGGCTTTTCCTGGTACGAAAGCGGTTCTTCCGGATGAAGCTGCAGGACAGCATGACTATCTCTCGGCGTGACCGGTAGTTGACCGTGAGGCGCCGGACCGATGCGCCGGGAAAATAATGCTTCATGCGCACTATATACTCGACCCGCGCATTCCTGAACCCGTATATGGACTGCCAGTCGTCGCCGACGGCAAATAGGATTCGCACTTACCCCACAGCCCCCCGGCCCCCCTTACAGCAAGGAGACGATCAAAGCCGTAGACTGTGAGCCCCTTCAGTGC
>JAKJGD010000383.1 GCA_022704585.1 Spirochaetota bacterium
CGTGCTCCTCACCCGCCGCACTGACACGCTCGCGACTCACCGGGGGCAGGTCGCCTTTCCCGGAGGCCGCGTGGATGCCGGGGACGAGGACCGGCTGGCGGCCGCGTTCCGCGAGACAGAGGAGGAGGTTGGGATCAGCCGCGACAAGATAGAGTACCTGGGACGGTTTGATGATTACGTTTCGATCGCCGGGTACCATGTGTTCTGCTTCGTCGGCGCAATTGAGTATCCGTACGAATATGCATTGAACAGCAACGAGGCCGAGAGCAGCTTTGATGCCCCCCTTTCGATGTTCGTGGAACAGGCCTTCGACCGGTACGAAATCTTTAATTACCAGGGAAATGATTACCGGGTATTTTACTACTATTACAGCAACTACGAGATATGGGGCCTTACGGCCCGGATCCTGACAGATTTTGGCGAAAAAATATGCCGGGATTAACGGCAGCCCTTTAAGACTTCTGCCCTGCGCCCGACCGCGCCAGCACCTTGCGAAGCACCAGCCCCACGATGAACAGCGCGCCGAACAGGGCCAGGAGCGGCATGGTGAGCCCCCACGCCGTGACGAAGCTCATGTGCTTCGCGAAGCTCCGCGCCATGATGTTCTCGATGAATCCAGGATACTGGTCGAGCAGGTACCGCGACGCCGCGAGGAGCGAGCCGCAGAGAACCAGGACTATAAACGACGGGTAGATGAGGAAGCGCTTCAAGGCCGCGAGCCTGCGACGCCGCTCAACAGAGGAAAACACCAGAAACAGGAGATAAAGCAGCAGAAGCCCGGCGACCCCGTAGGGAGCGTAGCGGCCATAGGTCAGCACCTGCATGGCAAGCACGAAGTATTCCGCCGCATCGCCGGAGAGTACGCCGGCCGGGCGCCGTATGACGCCGCCGTTGAGCGACAGGCCGAGCTTTGAAAGCTGCTTGCCGCCGAGGTATTCGCCCAGGCTTGAATCCGACATGCTGAAAATGGTTTTCAGCAGGCCCTTGCTTCTCAGGTTATAGAGCTTATCGATCTCCTCGACCAGGAGCTGGCTCAGGACATGCCTCTTTCTCCCGGAACCGTCATCGACCCTGAGGCTCACCGATATCTCGGGAACCTTGACCATGATGGACCTGCGGCCCTCGGCCGTCCTGCCGTAGTAAATCACCCTGCGGTCTATCTGGGTTTCGTAATCCGACATGAAATCCAGCATGAAGGCGATCTCGTCCCTCACCGGGCCGTCGAACAGCTTCTCGTTCAGGATCTTTGTCAGCGGCTTCTCGATGATCTCCAGGTCGCTATAGACACGGTTTACCGTGGTGTCCGAGTGCCTGGCTATGATCTTTTCCGCTTTTTTGTTCCGGTCCTCGAGATCGGATAACGCGTCCTCGTACTCCTCCTTAGCGGCAATCATCTCCTTGCGCGCCTTCTTGATCCCGTCAGCGTTTTCGTCCCGGTATTCCTCGATCCTGTCCAGGGCCTGGTCGACTTTAGCGAGCTCCAGTTTCCGGTACTCCTTGAACTCGTCCCTGGTCGCAAAGCTGTCCTTCTCGCGTTTCCAGTCCATGTCCTTGATCTCAGCACGCCTCTCCTCGAGGGGCGCATACTCGCCGTCCCGGTTCAGCTCTTTATACGCGGCCTCCGCTACCTCAAACCGGGCCTTTGTCCTCGCGAGAACCTCGTTGGCGCCGGTGATGTCCAGCTCTTTGTCGATCTCCGCGTTGATGGCCTGGTCGGTCTGGATATTCTTCGCCTCAACGAACGACGTGATGAACCCGCCGTTCTTCAGTATCCCGGTGTAAAAATCGGGACACAGGAGCGTGAGGATGAGGAGCGATGCCGTGATGGCGACCGGCAGGAGAACAATTGCAATGGTGTTGACGATTATAAAGATGACGCCCCGCTGCTTTTTTGCCGGCTCGTCGGACCGGGTCGTGTCGGTTGTTTCCGTCATTGGTGGTTCCTCCGGGGATACAGGCCCCCTGCCGCGTGTCACAGACGGCCGGGAACGATGTTTGTGAAGCGTAGTGTAAGGGCGATCGGCGGGAGTTGTAAAGAAAAAAATGCCCGCTTGTGTGAAGCGGGCATTTTTTTATCATTACGAAATGAGTATTTCAGCACATTGAATAGTCATAAAACTGGAAATCGGGATTAAACGAATCGGTATTGCCGAACGTATACCAGGGCCTGAGTGGGTCAAAATCCGTGAAAACGAGCCGGTTGATGCTGAGATAGCCGGGCGAGAAGAATTCGCCCTCATCGATAATGACGAAGCCGTCCTCGCGGCGAACGGCAAATTTTTTGGGACCGTAAAAAAGGCCTTTTTCGGGCGGCCTGGCGACTTGGGCCACGGAGCCGAAATGCACTCCAAGGGTGAATCCAAGATCACCTATTACTGCGCTCGGGCCAAAATTGAAATTGAGAAGAGCAAAGCCATTGTTGTCGTCCGGATTGTTAAGCACGTACACACTCCCGCCCCGCACCATCACGTCCAGGGGATAGAACCATGAGTTTTCACTATTGGTAAATGCCTGTCCGATAAAGATACCGTCAGCCGGATTAAACCTGAACAGTATCTGGTTGTCAGATTTGTCCATTCCCGCGATATACAATGAACCGTCGTCAGCGACATCCAGAGCGGTTATCGAATAAAACATATTGGAGACTGTTGATTGCGGGCTGCCTGTTGCGGGGAGGGACGTCAGGTCAATGCCCGTGAGCGCGGCAGTGCCGTCATGATTGTCGGTGGCATAATACAGGAGGTTCCGTTTCCGATCCACCGTGATTGACACTATGTCGTTGGATTCATCGGTCATCAGGCAGGGCTGAGGCGTTTCGTTTATGGTCTCCATGCGGTAAATATTGTTCGCACCGCCGGGATTGTTCGCGACAAATATCCTGCCGCGCGCGTCAAAATCAATATCTTCCGGATACTGCACGGAGTCGGACGTAATCCATGTTGCATCTACATCCGCGACCCTGTTGAACTGGACTATCCGGTAATTCAGCTTGTCCGGGACAACAATCTTCGTTTCATGCAGGGACATGAGCACCGGTATGCTGACCGATGCGCCGGCCGGCAGGTTTACGGTCGTGACGCCCCGGAAGGAGTTCGCGGCGGTCCAGGTGGGAGAATTGTCGGGATCGTACGGCGCCGTGTACACGGTCACTTCGAAGCGGCGCACCGGGCCCGGGGGAACGTCAAAGGAGACGGTGTTGGAAAAGGGGAAGTTCTTTACGATAGTTCCGATATCCGGTCCGGTTATCTCCACCTTGACGCGGTCAAACAGAAGCAGGGGCCCTCCAACCGGCATTCCCCCCCCGCGGATCGGAGTATCGAC
>JAKJGD010000384.1 GCA_022704585.1 Spirochaetota bacterium
GGCGCCACCATGGTCACGAGCCGGGGCTGCCCCTACCAGTGCTCGTACTGCGACCGGTCCGTATTCAAACGCGGCTTCCGTTACAACTCCGCCGGTTACATTTACGATCACATGAAGCACCTCCGCGGGCGGTTCGGCGTCCGTCACGTCAACATTTATGACGATCTATTCACCATGAACCGCCGCCGCATCGAGGAGCTCTGCGGTCTCCTCCAGAGAAAGCCCCTGGGAATGAATTTCAACTGTGCGGTCAGGGTCGGGCATGCGGACGACGGGCTGCTCCGCCTGTTAAAGAAAGCGGGGTGCCTGATGGTCTCACTGGGGATAGAATCGGCGGACCAGGGTATGCTCGAGCGGCACAAGGCGGGCGTTACCCTCGACGAGGTGCGGGACACGGTGGCACGCATCAAGATGGCCGGCCTGCGCGCGAAAGGCCTCTTCATGATGGGGCTTCCCGGGGAGACCGAGGAATCGATCCGCGCGACCAGCGACTTCGTCATGTCCCTGGGGCTCGACGACATGAACATGGCGAAGTTCACCCCCTTCCCCGGCGCCCCCGTGTGGGCCGGCATCGAAAAAGAGGGCGCGATGGAATACGATTGGCAGCAGATGAACTGCCTCAACTTCGTGTTCGTGCCCGGCGGGATTTCATCGCGGGAGCGCCTTGACCACCTGTACAACGAGCACGTTAAGCGGTTTTATTCAAGCAGGGAATGGCGGAGAACATTCGGGAGGCGGATCTGGCAGCACCGGAAGAGCCTCTGGTATCTCCTGAGGCATCTTCCGTCCTTTGCGCGTGCCAGAAAAAATTTTGAGCCTGACCGGAAAAGTTGAAGGGAATTATTCCACGCCCGCCCTGAGGAATTTTTTTAGGTTACTGAGTTCACTCGCACTTGCGGCAAGTACCGTTTTCTGACCGTTTGCTGTGACCTGGATCAGGTATGTTTTGCAATTGAGAATGGCTTCCTCTATCTGAGGCGTAAAAAAGATGGTTGCTTTTTGATTAAAATACCTTCCGGTGTCGATCATTTTTCCGTTACCGGCCGGCATGACTTCCTTCAGCACGTCAAGAGATTGGATGTTGACTTTGAAGCTCTTCGAGTCAGTGGCTATTTGCACTACCCCGTCAAGCCGCGAATAACCGGATGTAGGATCAAAGGAAAAACCCGGTGCAAACTCGAGCATTACTTTTACAGGTCCCTTCTTGCCGTTTTTTATTTCCCTTTCGTATAAAACACGCCTGTTGTCAAAAGCACCTTCCAGCACCTTGTGCCACCTGTCGTATGTAATTTCGATGGACTGATTAAACGGGCTTTTCTTAACCTGCACCGATCCGCTGCCGCAACCGATGAACAGGGCCAGGACACAAACAATAGTGATAGCTTTTTTCATTCTTCCCTCCATGTTAATATTAGTACTTCATATTTTTTTAATGTTCAGAGCAAAATTATAATGGCGTCGCCATAAAAAAAGAACTAAATGTTCTTTTTGTGCAAGGAGGCGCTTCATGTTTATTCGTGTTCTGTATATGTACCGGGTTGCTCAAAATAAACGAACGCCAATTAATTAAAACGTATGCTCCGCGTGAATGTCAATAAAAAAATAGTTGCATAAAGAGCTGTCGAAGGTGAATTTTTCATCTTGCAAAGATTCACCTTCTGCCGTATATTTGCATCCTGATTATACCGGCCTGTCGGTTAGAGTATGTCCTCAATTACATAATAAGGGGTATTAAAAATGATGAAAAAATTGATAATCATCTGTATCTGCGCCCTGTTCGCCGGGTGTTCGAGCGCGGCACGAATCAATGTTCAAGTGGAGCCGTTCAGTCGCGCAAAGATTGCAACCCTTGACCTGCGGCATATTGTATCCCAGGGTAAAGTGGAAAATTCTCATGTTAAATATGAACGGTCGATCTCTGAAAATCAGACCTCTCCTTTGTCCCTGGCCTTCGAAATAACGTTCAAGGCAGACAGGAATTACACGTCAATGCTCCTCCTCGATGAAACGGCACAGATAAGGATTGACGATTCTTTTTTCAAGATCAAGCTCCTGGAACAAAAAGTCCGCAAGAACCGGGTCTGCGGTGGTTTCATCGTTTCCGTTTGTACTACCAAATATACCGTGACCGAGAAAGCCGTTCTGACGAAGGAGATGGAGAAAAAACTGCTGAAAGCGAAATCGCTCATGTATCAGTTTAAAACGACTGAAACAGTCGTCATGGAAGCCGCTCCCGCGCAGCTCGAAGCGATCAAGGAACTACTGGCCCTCACGCATTCAAGCCTGAAATAGGCATCGAGCGAGCGATGGTAGATATCAAGAATGTAATCAGCAGTCTTTTAACCGGCCCTGCGGCGCCTGATAGGGAATACGTGATACCGGGCCGCACATACGGTGAAGTGTATGAGACTGCCGCCGGGATCCTGGACGCTTGCGGCTCCGCGGGCATGTCCCCGGGTGTGCCACTCTGTCTCTGCACCGAGGACAAGGTCCTGGTCGCGGCGGCCGTGCTTGCATCCCTGGCGGGCGGGCCGCTCCTGGTGATCCCCTATGCCCTGTCCGAGCGGGGCATCCGTGAAACGGCCGAGGCCATGGGCGTCAGGGCCGGTCTTGCCGACGGAGCAATGCCGCTCCCGGCCGGGATGCGGAGCGTTATTCCCGCACGCGGCCGGTGGAGCAAAGCGGCGCAGCCGCGCGGCATCGACGAACCCTGCCTCCAGCTCTTCACCGGGGGCTCGACCGGCAAACCGAAAGTCTGGACCAAGACGCCGTTAAACGTGGTTTCCGAGGCGTCATTCCAGGCGGCAAAGCACGGGATCAGGGCCGATGATTTTTTCCTCGCCACCGTGCCGCCCTATCATATTTACGGTTTTCTTTTCTCGGTCATGATACCGTTTGTCGCGGGCGCGCGGGTCATGGACCGGGTCGTGGTCTTCCCCCGGGAGATCCTCCACGCGCTTGAGAACAACCCGGTCACGGTGCTGGCGAGCGTGCCGGTCCACTACCGCGTGCTGCGCGGAGAGGATATACACGCGCCCTCCCTCCGCCGCGCGTTCTCGTCCGCCGGGCCGCTGGACCGCGACGACGCGGCCTGGTTCCACGCACAGACCGGCGTGGGGGTCGAGGAGATCTTCGGCTCGACGGAGACCGGCGGTATCGCGTGCCGGTGCCCGGCGGTCGGGCGGGAAATCCTGGAGCCGTTCTCGTGCGTGACCTGGAAGATCGAGGACGAGCGGCTCTGCGTGAAATCACCCTTTCTGTCGCCCGACCTGCCGTTCGACAGGGCTGGCTTCTACATGACCGGGGACCGG
>JAKJGD010000385.1 GCA_022704585.1 Spirochaetota bacterium
CGCGTATTCCGGAAGGGCGCACCTTCATGTTTTCTATGCGCCCGATGGGGTCGTGCATGCGGGCAATCTCTTCGACAGAGGCCGCCATTCCCTCGATCCGCTCCCTGTTGAGAAGAAGCCGGTCGTACATGGCCCTGCCGACCCCCTCTTTCTCTGCTGCGGCAAGGTCCTTTTTGTTTTCTCCTATTATATAATCTGTTTTTTTTCTGAGCTCGGACGCAATGGTCAACAGGAGGTTGTTTTTTCTTTCCGTGGAATAGACGGCGAGCACCCGGGAGGAAGCTTTCGCATCCCGGCACAACTGCTCTATATACTGTTTGTTGTCCATGTGGGCACCCCGTGTGATTTGACCCTATATGCTACAGGCCCGCTCCTTTGACAAGAATAAAATATCACCTGCCGGCCCGGCCGCCTCCGGTAACACGGTTCTTTTTTATAAATTCCCCGTAGAAGGCCGGGTCCAGCCGCTTCATCATTCCCAGGATCTCACGCTTCATATCGTCATCGCTGGCATCATACAGGGACACATAGCTTCGCAGAGCCTCATCCCGGTCCTTCGAGAGGCCGAGTACCCAGAGGAGCGTTCTCCTGATCACCGGGACCTGCTCCCGGGAGTACCGCTCCCGGATGAAACCCGGGTCAATCATGTTTGCATCGACCAGGGAGTAGTAGCCGCTGAGCCGGCTGTAGGGATTATTGCTATTGAGAAGATTGAAGATATCATAAAACTGGTATACCGGTCTGGAGAGCAGCAGAGGGAACCTTGTCTCATGCAGGAGCATTCCCTCTATCAGCCGGTTTCCTGCGCCCCAACCGATGAAAAACCCGATAGAAACAAACAGAGCAAGGGCACAAAACGCGCCCACACGGGTTTTCAGTCGTTGTATCGTTGATGACTTCATATTTAATAACAACAAGGGGTTAACCCTCTCCTGTCAATATATATCCTGTCTCTCCGTTCGGGATGTCAATGAAGTTTTGGCCATGTCCCGGTTGACGCCCTTCAGGTTTGGAATAATATACCATCGAATAGTTGCCAATTTTAATCATTTTCCTTGACAAAAAATATGTCGCCATGGCTTGATACAAACCTGCCATTTAATCAATGGCTACTGATGACGCATATGGCTTCCCATTAAAAACCGGAGCTGTCGAATGGAACCACTGGTTAACATCAAAATACCCGGCCTGAGGAAAAAATACAGCGGCAAGGTCCGCGACCTTTACACCGTGGACAAGGAGCACCTGCTCATCGTGTCCACCGACCGGATATCGGCGTTTGACCATATCTTTCCAAACGGCATTCCCGGGAAGGGGATCATCCTGAACAAGATCTCGAACCTGTGGTTCAAGAACCTGAAAGCGGTCAAGAACCATATCGTCGAGGACAATTACCTTAACTTTCCAAAACCCTTCTGCGATTATCCCGAGCTCAAGGACAGGGCCGTCCTCGTCCGCAAGACCGAGCGCGTGGATTTCGAGTGCATCGCGCGGGGGTACCTTATCGGAACCGGCTGGAAGGACTACCGCGAGACCGGTTCCGTCTGCGGAATCGCCCTCCCTGCCGGTCTCCAGCTCGCAGAAAAGCTCGAAGCCCCTCTCTTCACCCCGGCGACGAAGGAGGACACGGGTCACGATATAAACGTCCCGGTGGAAGTGATGCGTGCCCGGCTCGGCGAGGACACCGCCGACCGGCTTGGAGAAATAACGCTCCGCATCTATGAATTTGCACGCGACATCCTTGACAAACAGGGCATCATACTTGCGGATACCAAGCTGGAATTTGGGTTCGTGGACAACGAGATCATACTGATCGACGAGGTCCTTACGCCGGACAGCTCCCGCTTCTGGGACAGCACTTCGTACCGCGTCGGCGAATCTCCCGTCAGCTTCGACAAGCAGTACATCCGTGACTATCTTGAAACAACGACATGGGACAAAAACTCCCCACCGCCGCCGCTTCCCGATGAGATTGTCCAGAAGACGCAGGAGAAATACCTGGAGATATTGCAGAGAATAGAGGCGGCATTCGCCAAATAGCGCCGGAGACATCATTGGTTCCGCTATCCCGATTAATCCGCAGCGGGCGGGTCTTCAGCGGAATTAATGATTCAGTTTATGCCGTTTTCTGACGATAATACCAAAAGGACACGCCGCACCCCGTGCGAACCGCACCCCGGTTCCGCGAGGGCCTGGGTTAATGCCCGTTACAAATTGAAATCTGGGGGAGTTCATGGCACTGCCGGAAAAGAATCCATTCAATGAATACAAGAAAACTCAGATCACGACCGCGAACCAGGGCAAGCTGATCGTCATGCTTTATGACGGTGCCATAAAGTTCCTCAACATTGCGATCGACAACATGGACCCGAAAACCTACGATGTCGTGAATAACAATATAATCAAGGCCCAGGATATCATCACCGAGCTGCTTCTTTCCCTTAACATGAAGGAAGGCGGCGAAATTTCGCAAAACCTTTTCAACCTGTACCTCTATTTCAAAAAGGCCCTGCTTGAAGCCAACATAAAAAAAGACGCTGAAATGGTCAGAAGCGTCCTGAAGCTCATCAAAGATCTTCGCGACGCGTGGGACAAGATTTCCGCGAACGAAACGGGGAGCGATAAATCCACCGTCGGGGTCAAGGGTAGCTTCAGCATTGAGGGATGATGCCAGAGCACTGGTCACCGGGCTGGTCCGCGATTTACGCACAAAGCTCGATCTCGTACAAAAGCTTCTGTTAAGTGAATCCGATAAACACCACTACGAAAAATCCGGAAACCTCGAGCGGGTGATGGACCTCACCCGCGATGACGCCTTCATAATCGACGCGGTCAACCTCGCCGATTATGACATTGCACGTGCCGAGGACACGCTCTGCGGGATAATCGGCGTACGTCGCGATCTGCTCTACGATTCGCTTGGTGCCGAGGCGGAGGCGCGCGAGCTCACTGAATTAAGGGAAAGCCTGCTGCGTGATATCAGGGAGCTGCACCGGCTGCGGCGGGACCTGCTGCTCAAGCTGGAAGCGGATGCGCGCGGCATCAAGGACAGCATTGCGGCCCTTTCCCGCATTGACGCGCTTAAGGGCCCGGAGACTGAAGGAGACGATCGGTAGGAATGCCGCCTTACAGGTCGAGAATGCTTTTCGTTTCCAGAATCTTCTGCCTGCGCTTCTGCATCTCGTCGTACTCGAAGCGGAACCGCTTTCGCTTGTAATACTTGTTATATACCGCCATGTACTTTTTCGAATGAAAGTACTCGCGCATACGGTCCGAAACGTAGAACACCTGCTCGGACGGTG
>JAKJGD010000386.1 GCA_022704585.1 Spirochaetota bacterium
CGGGATACCGGAAACCGCGGACCGCTTGCGGAACATGATCGGCTACGAGTACCGCCTGCTCGACCTTTTCATGAAATCCTCCACCCTGTCCCTTGCCGAAAATCTCGATGCGATCTTCCACAAGGTGAATGCATTCAGGGACGGGGGTGAGGTGACGGACGACATGCTCCTGATCGGGTTCGAGGCTGAATAGCGGGGAAACCGCGGCCCCCTTCCCCGCCTGCCAATACGGGCGGCACAAAATTATTTTTTTATTGATTAAATTCGATATCCTCCCAGAATAACGACGTCCCGCGCCTGCCCCGACCGGCGCGATATCCCCGACCCGGAAGAAGTGACATGACAGGACTACTTGCAGCGACGCTGGCCGCCTGGATACACGTGACGGCCTACTCCTTCGATGACGCGGTGCGCGACATCGTACCTGGCCGCAACGGCGTAACGGCGATGAAAGAGATCGCGGGCATCATTGACCGCACCTCCGTACAGGTCACCACCAACCCTGAAACAGAAGAGTTCTTCGCATTTGTCAAAAAGACACTGGAACAATTTGACTTCATGAAGCTGTACCGGAGCAAGTACTGCGAGGGCATGAAAAATGGGTACTGCAGCGTGGCGCTCCAGGGCTGCGGCAGTGAGCAGGCCTACTCGGTCATTATCGAGTCTCCCGGGACCAGTCCGTGTCCCATGAAGCGTCTCTGGGACTTCCGTACCGAATACGGGCTGAAGAGAAACGAGCACAACGTTGCCGGCGGGCAATCATTTATCGCTTCCGTATCTTCACAAACAGCGACGGGACGCTACTCGCACAGGAACTTGATGGCTTTTGCCACTTCAATGCTCAGGATCCTCGATCCGTCGAACGTCGGCTCACTGCACGCGCCGGAAGCGCCGTTCTTCACCGACATCGGAGGCAACGGGAAAAAAATCATCAACGATTTCCACCAATCGTTCCCGAATGTTTCCGGGCTTTTTAACCGGTATGCCGAGCTGCGAGCGGTCGTTGAGACAAAAAGCTACGGGGGCGTTCCCTACACCCGCTGCGAGTTCCGTTATGGCTACCGGATGAAAAGCCTTGCCGCCGACTACCCCCGGATCGCGAGCTCGCTCAACGAAATCAAGGGGCTCTACCGCATAACAATGGATGTAAAAAATCCCCGGGGCAACACGATTCTCTATCTTGTTTTCGACAGCCGCGAAGAGGTGTTCACCCTTTCCTGCTATACGAGGAAGGGTAAGCTCGTCCCCAGGGACGGCGCGAACAATCCCATTTTCACCGAAGAGTTTTCGCCGGCGTCCCTGACCGATATATCCTACAATGCGGTACTCGGCATGGTCCACAGCGTGCACGGCCTGAATTTCACCACGCCCGCAACCACCGTCGGCTTCAGCTACCGTAATATACCTGCCGGCGGTTCGTGGCGGATAAAACTGCTGGACGTGTCGCGGACCGTCATCACGGGGAGCTATTACGACATTCTGCCGCCGTGGCTTATTGACGCCTTCATCCCCGGCGACATGGAACAGCTGATAAACGATTTTGCCCGTGTTTTAATCGGCGGCAATGAAGGCAGGGGCTCGTTCGTATCGTTCGAATGGAATACCCGCAACCCGTCAAATGTAATGCTTGATTTCACGGCAGCCGGGGAGTTCATGGACAACCAGTTTTTAAGGTACGGGCTCAGGGTATGGAGTAAAAAGACTTTCGGCGACAGGAAGCTTGCCGAGGAGGGCAAACGGCTCAGAAGGCAGATGATAGCCGCGTTCCTGTCCGACCTGAACAGGCTGAATCGTTAAAAAATATAAAATACTTGACGAAATTGAAGAATCCTTCTTCTTGTTTTAGCAAGCAGTGCGAACCATGTTCAATCACACGGTGTTTCCCATCTGCTACACGGGCGGGGGCAAGCTGAGATATGCGGCAGCACGGTGTCCGGGACGAAAACGGACAGCTGCATTCTTTCGTGCATGTCCCGGGAGGCGCCGGGAATCGGCTTGCAACCTTGATTGTACATGACTTATAAAATAAATAACGCGGGGAGAGACAATGGCAAAAGAACTTATCAAAAACGGGAAAAAAGCAGCAGCGAATAACACCGCAAAGGCGGTCAAGTTTCCGGAAAAATTCACGGCACAAACCATGCTGAAATATATTACGGAAAAACATGATCTGCCGAAGGCAAAGGCGAAGGACATCATCGAGGACGTATTCGAAGTCGTTAACGCCGGAGTCATGAAGGGCGAACGCGTACCGGTCGGGAAATTCGGCAAAATGTTCATCAAGGAAAGGCCCGCAACGAAAGAGCGAATGGGAAGGAATCCCCTTACCGGCGAAGAGATAAAAATCGCTGCAAAAAAAGCCACCAAGGTCCCGAAGTTTACGTTCAGCAAGACCTATAAAGAAGCATCGCTGAAAGCGACGATAAAAAAGAAGTAATTGAATCTTCTTCGGCACTTCCCTCCGCCGAACCGGGCGGAGGGATGCTGGTTCTCCCGGCTGACGGCCGGCCCCCCGGTCCGCATCCAGCACGCACGGACCAATAACCATCCCCGGGATTTATAATTCAATTCATGATGAAAATATGTGTTTACAGCTGCGGTGCCGTTATCGTATAAGCCGGGTGCGGGCCCACGCGTCCCGTCCGGGGCCGTTCCCGGCAAAGCGGGCACTACAGGACAGAGTAAACCGATTGTGATGAACACATTTTTTTTCAACCTCACGCCGGACATCATCATCAAGGCAGTTGAAGAGAGCGGATTTGAGCCCACCGGGCACTGCATGGCGCTGAACAGTTACGAGAACAGGGTCTACGACCTGAGGCTCGAGGACGGATCGCACGTTGTCAGCAAATTCTACCGCCCGGGACGGTGGAGCCGCGATCAGATACTGGAAGAGCACGCCTTTCTCCTCGAGCTCCGGGCGGACGAGATACCGGTGTGCGCGCCCCTGCATTTCCCCGACGGCACGACCCTGCACGAGACCGCGGGCATATATTACGCGGTCTGGCCGCGCACCGGGGGCCGCGTACCCGACGAGCTGTCCGATACCGAGCTGCAGATCCTGGGCCGTCTCTGCGCCCGGATCCATAACAACGGCGCCGCCGTCACCGCCACGCACAGGATTGAGCTGACCGGCGGCACCTATGGGCTGCAGCCCCTCTCGTTCCTCGAAGAACATTCCTTCCTGCCGAAGAGCTGCGCCGACCGGTACCGGCGCGCGGTGACCGAGATAGTCTCCATTTACGAGTCCATGCGCAGGGACGTTCCCTTCCACCGGATCCACGGCGACTGCCACCTGG
>JAKJGD010000387.1 GCA_022704585.1 Spirochaetota bacterium
GGCCCCGCGCACCACGATCCCGTCCTTCCGCTCCTCCACGATCCGGAGGTAGAGGTCCGGGTCCGGCTGCTTGTGCGGCGGCAGGGACCGGTCGCCCTTCGGATCGGTCATGGCGCCGTCGCAGACAAGGTCCTCCTCCTGCACGTACCCGAGGTATTTCAAAAATCGTTTGTAGTACTCCGTCCCATATTTTTTATCGATGTCGTAGGTTGTGATGGAGAGTGCGTTAATCGCGTCCATGCCCACGCACCGCTGGAAGCAGCACCCGGTGAGCGAGCCGAGCAGCCTGCCCATTTTGCTCTTCTTCACCAGGTCGTCCGCGCTCCGGTGTATATGGGTGAAGCGGTTGATCTTCTTTCCCGTGATGTGCGAGGTCGCGGTCATGACCTCCTCGTACTCGGGGTTCTGCGCCAGCGCGTAGGTCAAGGCCACCGCGTTCAGCGACGGCCTGATGATCGGGTCGTCCACCGGATTGGCCACCCTCTTCCCGAACTGGTACACGACCAGGTCGAGCTTTCGTATGCTTTCAATGTATTCCTGTGGAGTCTTCATTGGATGTTCCTCCAGATTATGAGATGGCATCTCCCCCCTCTCCCCGCGGGAGAGGGGGGCCGGGGGGGGTGAGGTCACGCGCCCGCCGCCCCCGTAAACACCGCGTCAAACGACTCCGTGACCGCACCTTCACCGGCTAAAACGGAATCGATCAACCCGAAAAATTTCGGGAACTCCGAGCCTAGATAATAACGGCTTGAGAGCGCCCTGCCGAGATAGAACGCGAGCTCCGCGTTGTCGCGAGCCGCGGCTTCGAGGCGACCTCCCGTTGCGCCGCCGGCCAGCGCCGCGAGCTTTGGGCCGCAGACCGAAAGCGACCAGAGGTGCATCCACGCGTGCGCCAGCATGCGGAACCCCTGCTGGAGCGGCGCGGCCACGGCGTAGATCTCCGCCATGCCGCCCGTGTCCCGGGCCTCGCACAGGCGGGCGACCGCCCCGTCCATGCGCGCAAGCCCCCGCTCCACTGCCGGTACGTACGGTTCCGCTTCCGTGCCCCGGGCACGCCGGACGGCCTCCGCTATGCCCTTCCTGAAAACCGCGTAATTATACTGTTCGGGGTTCATGAGGAGCTTGCGGAACGCGAGGTCCATGGACTGGATCCCGTTGGTCCCCTCCCACACGGCCAGTATCTTCGCGTCGCGCGCGAGCTGCTCGACCGGATAGTCGGCGCAGTAACCGGCCCCGCCGAACACCTGGATCGCCTCACCGGTCACCAGCCACGCGAGGTCGCTGTTTCCCGCCTTGCACAGGGGGATGAGAAAATCAAGCAGGGCCTGCGCGTCGCGCGCCTCCCCGCCCGCGCCTTCGCGCGCGATGTCGGTCGAGCGCGCGGCCAGCAGGGTGAGCATGCGCATCGCCTCCACATGGGACTTCATCCAGAGAAGCATCCGCCTCACGTCCGGGTGCGCCACGATCGGGCAGGGAGCGGGGGCACCCTTCTGCAGAGGGTCCGAGCCCTGGCAACGGCTCTTCGCATAGGCGGCCGCGTGCAGGTAGGCCGAGCCCGCGGCACCCAGCGCCTCCACGGACACGTCCAGCCGCGCCTCGTTCATCATCTGGAACATGATCTTCATGCCCTGGCGCTCCTCGCCCATCAGGTAGCCGACGCACGCGCCGTTCTCGCCGAAGCTGAGCTGGCAGGTGGCCGAGCCCTTTATCCCCATCTTGTGCTCGATCCCGGCGCAGACCATGTCGTTCCGGCCACCGGGCGAGCCATCGGCATTGATGTGATACTTCGGCACCAGGAAGATCGATATGCCCTTCGTGCCG
Source organism: Spirochaetota bacterium (assembly GCA_022704585.1). The sequence goes on from JAKJGD010000387.1 coordinate 1,822, forward strand.
GGCGGATCTCCCTCGATCCGGGCCAGCACCGGGTGTATGATGTTCTCGTACAGGTCGTTCTCGCCGCCGGTGATGAAGATCTTCTGGCCGGTAATGAGATAGGTTCCGTCCGGCCTCCGCACCGCCCTCGTCTTCAGCGCTCCCACGTCCGAGCCCGCGTCCGGTTCGGTCAAGCACATGGTGCCGCCCCACCGGCCGCTTATCATCTTTTCGAGGCAGAGCTTCTTCAGCGGATCCGGCGCGAAGTTCTTCACCAGGTTTGTCGCTCCGATCGAGAGGGACACATAGCAGCCCCAGGCCACGCTCGCGGCGAACACGTATTCCATGACCGCGCGGTACATCATGTCCGGCATGCCCATGCCGCCCCAGGCGGAGTCGTTGCCCAGGCCGGTCAGGCCCGCTTCATTGAAGTAAGCGAGCGCCTCCCGGTAACCGGCCGGCACCCGCACCTCTTTCGTCGCGGGGTCATACCGCGCGCCCTCCCGGTCGCCGGCCATGTTCACGGGATAGATCCGCTCGAGTGCGAGCTTCTCCGCGAGGTCGAGCGTGGCCTCGTAGGTGTCGCGGTCAAATGAAGCGAACGCCTCGAACCGGGAAAGATCTTCAAGGCCGAGAATTTCGAACAGGACGAACCTGAGATCGCGCGAATCGACTAACGGATTTGGTATCATGCCACTCTCCTTGCACGCGCGGTCACGTGACCGCGCCTCCTCATTTTCCTATAAATTCCGGCTTTCGCTTTTCGAGGAAGGCGCGCATCCCTTCCTTCTGGTCCGCCGTCAGGAAGAGCTCCGCCCACGCCTCTTCCTCGCACGCGAGCCCGGACGCGATGTCCCTCCCCAGTCCGTAATTTATCGCCTTCTTTGCCAGGCGCAGGGCCGCTGCCGGTCCCGAGGCAAGCCGCGCCGCCATGGTAAGCGCTTCCGCGTTCGCGTCCTCCGCGACCCGGTCGCAGAGCCCCCACGCGAGCGCCGTGTGCGCGTCTATGTTCTTTCCGAAATAGATCATCTCTTTCGCGCGGCCCGTGCCCACGAGGCGCGGGAGCCGCTGCGTTCCGCCCGCGCCCGGGAATATGCCCAGCCGTATCTCGGGCGAGCCGAGCGTGGCGCCGGGCGCGCACACGCGGAGATCGCAGGCCAGGGCCAGCTCGAGCCCGCCTCCCAGGCAGTATCCCCTGATCGCGGCGATCACCGGCACGGGCAGGTCCTCGATCGCGTTGAACGCGTCGTTGAAACAGAAGGCGCGCGCACCCTCGGGCGCGAGACCGGCCATGGGCTCTATGTCCGCGCCCGCGGCGAAGTTATCGCCGGTGCCCGAGATGACAAGGGCCCGCGCGGTGGCATCCTTCGCGATCACGCCGGCGGCGTCCCTGATCTCCGAGACCATGTCGCGGTTGAGAGCGTTCAGCACGTCTGGCCTGTTCAGCACGATGCGCGCGACGCCGTTTTCGCAGGCATACTTTATAT
>JAKJGD010000006.1 GCA_022704585.1 Spirochaetota bacterium
CCGGGCCTCGACCTTCCCGATTCGTCGGCCCTGTCCGAGCCGATCCTCGCCAATGCGCGGGACTACCTGAACAGGGCGGCCGTCATCATCCTGCTCCTGGAGAACCCGGCGCCCGCCCCGTTCGACATGGACCTGGCGGAGATCGTCCGCAAGCTCTCCGTGCCGACGATCATTGTCGTGAACAAGATGGACGGGACCGAGCACCTCGAGAACATGACGAACTTCTTCGAGATGGGGTTCCAGGACATCGTCCCCGTGTCCGCGAAAACGGGCTTTAACCTCCCGCTCCTCCTGGACAAGGTGCTGGACTTACTCCCTGTCAGGAAAACTGCCCGGGCCGGATCGGACCTGAAGCTGACCATCGTGGGACGGCCCAACTCCGGTAAATCGACCCTGCTGAATTCGCTCCTGGGGTACACCAGGGCGGTCGTCTCGGATATTCCCGGCACCACGCGTGATTCCATCGACGAGGAGTTCAATTTCAAGCAGAAGAAGATCACCGTCATTGACACGGCAGGCATCAGGAAGAAAAGCCGCATAACAGATAGCATCGATTTTTATTCTCTCACCCGCACCATCGATTCCATAAAGCGGAGCGACGTCGTGGTCCATCTCATTGACGCCGAGGCGGGCCTTACCGAAACGGATAAAAAGATTTCGGACGAGATCATTGATGCGAACAAGCCGGTCATCATCGCAATTAACAAATGGGACCTCATAGAAAAAGACCATAAAACCTTTGACGCGTTTAAAGAGCGCCTGGTGTACGATTTCTATAAAGCGGGCGATTACCCCATCATATCGGTTTCCGCGCAGAACAAACTGCGGATACACCGGATCATTGATACCGCCCTGGCGCTCAAGGAAAAAGCGTCGCGAAAGATCGAGACCCCGAAGCTGAACCGCCTTATAGCGCAGATACAGGACTCCCGGCGCATCCCCCAGCTCCAGAGCACCATAAGGATATACTATGCCACCCAGACCGACACGGTCCCCCCCCGGTTCAAGCTTTTTGTCAATAACCCGGCACATTTCAGGAAGGATATAGTCCGTTATTTCGAAAAATCCCTGCAAAAAGAGCTGGATCTCAAGGGCATACCCATCGTAATCAGTATTGAAGGAAAAAAGAAAAAATAACCGCTTTTTGATTGCAATTTTTTTTGGTATCCCCGCAGAGTGTACGCACAGCGGCTATTATGCTGTCCCACAGCAGGTGTAACGCGAGACAATCATAGGACCGGGGGGATCATATGATATTCGGCAAGAAATCATCAAAGAACAATCGTACATATCCGCGCGCGGATTTTTACCAGCCATCGTACTTCATAGTCGACAGCAATGTCAACAGGGCAACCGCGGAATGCTGGTTCAACAACATCTCGCTCGGCGGAGTGGCCTTTGAAAGCGAGCAGCCCGGGCTGGAAGACGCGGTGGTAAGCATCCTGTATAAAATCGGGCCGCATATGCGGAAAGACAGGCTTGCGGTACGGTTCGCGAAGAAGCTCATGACGAGATGGCGGTACGGGTGCCAGTTTACCGACCCGGACCCGCAGAGGAACGAGCTGATAGCCCGCTATGTAGACCAGAAACAGGGCGCGTAGCCCGCGCTACATCTTCACCCTCCCTTCTATCGACCTGATGATGGTCGCGTTATCCGCGAACTCGAGGTCCGCCCCGACGGGCAGACCGTGCGCAATCCGCGTCACCATGATCCCGAACGGGTTGAGGAGCCGCGCGATATAGAGCGCGGTCGCGTCGCCCTCGACCGAGGGGTTGAGCGCCAGTATCACCTCGCGGACCCCGCCGTCCCTGCACTTCTCGACGAGCGGCACGATGTTCAGATCATCGGGCCCGATTCCGTCCAGCGGCGATATGAGCCCGCCGGTGACATGATACAGGCCGCTGTACTCGCCGGTCCCCTCGATGGTGATCGCGTCCTTGGCATCTTCCACGGCGCAGACCACGCTGCGGTCCCGTCCCCCGTCCAGGCAGATGGAACAGATCTCGCCGTCGGATATGCCGCCGCACAGACGGCAGGTAAAGATGTTCAGTTTCATCTCGACCATGGCACGCGCCAGGCCTTCTACGTCCTCCCGCGGCATTCCCAGTATATGGAAGGCGATCCGCGACGCGCTCTTTGGCCCGATGCCGGGCAGCTTCGCGAACTTACGTATCATGGTGTCCAGGTATGAGGAGGACTTCATCGCCGGTCCCTATTTGAGAAAGTCGCCGAGCCCGGGAATATTGAGCCCGCCGGTGAGCTTGCCCATCTCCGAGACGGAGAAGTCCTTCAGCTCCGCGACGGCCCCGTTCACCGCCGCCAGCACCGCTTTCTCGAGGTCGCGCGGCGAGGCGCTTTTCTGGAAACTCGGGTCTATGGACAGCGACACGAGACGGTAATCGCCGCTCACGACGGCCTTTACCAAACCCTCGGGGCTCGTCCCTTCCCGCGTCGCACCGGTTATCTTTTTCTGCGCATTCTTGAAATCCTTCTGGAGCTTCATCAAATTGCCCAGCTCGCCCAGCCCCTTCAACATCACTTTTCTCCTTTGTCAATTATCTGGCCGTGAAAGGCATTCCGTATCTTTTCAACCGCCGGGTTCGCCGGCTCGAATTCATTCGCACCCGGGTTTTTCAGCATCTCTGCCTCCGGAAGCGGGATATGCTCCTCGCTGTCGGGAGCGTTCGCACCCTTCACCGGCTGACGCGCGCTCCCCGCTGCCGCCCCCGGTCCCGCCACGGGCCCGGGGCCGCCCACCGCTATACGCAGGGTACTGCCGTAGAGGGACGACATCTCGCGTTTGATGAGCTCCAGGTTGTCTTTTTCCAGGATGCGCGAATAGTACGCATGGTCCGCTCCTCCCGGGTAGGTTATGTACAGCGTTTCGCCTTCGAGCCGCACCGATGACGGCTGGAGCACGCAGTGCAGGTACTGCTTCGTGTCCTTTATCGATTTGAGGAACTCTTCCCACTGACGGAATATTTTTTCGGGCGACGGCGACGGACGCGCACCCGCTCCGGCTTCCGGGGGCTGCTGCTGCGCCGCCGGACCGCCGCCACGCTGAACGGAAGCCGGCTTTCCGGCTGAAGCCTGACGGGAAGCCGGCCCCGGCACGGGCGATCGGGGAGGCGCCGGTGCCTGTGTTCCCGTACGGCCTCCCGCGGCCGCCCCGCCCGCCGGCGCGGCCCCGTCGAGCCGGCTGATGATAGAAGAGATCGACGGCGCCGTCTTCACGGCAACCATGTCCAGCAGGGCCATCTCGAGATTGATCCGCTCGTTATTGGAATATTTCAGATCCGACTGGAGCTCGTCCGCGATGCGGAACATCAGGGACAGCTCTTCGTCGAAAAACCGCGATGCCGCGTCATTCACCATCGAGATCTCCTGGTCCGACAGGCCAAGCAGCTCGTTGAGGGACACGCCGTTGCGCATGAGGCGGATGGTACGTATCATGTCGAGCAGCCCGTTCACGTACCGGGGGATGTCCGCGCCCATGATGGAGATCCGGTGAACCTCCGCCATCACGGCCGCGGTGTCCGCCGCCGCGATGGAGCCCAGGAGGACCGCGTAGCTTTCAACCGGCACGATGCCGAGTATCGAGAGCGCGTCCATCTCGCTGATCTCGGTGTCGCCGCCCTTGCGCGAATCCGAGAAGGAGATGACCTGGTCCATCAGGGACTGGGCGTCGCGCATCGATCCCTCCGCCGCCCGGGCGATCGGGAAGAGCGCCCGGTCCGAAACGCGGTACCCTTCGTGCTGGATAATGTTCTTCAGCTGGCGGACAATCGGATCCACTGGGATCTTCTTGAAAAAATATTTCTGGCAGCGCGAGAGGATCGTGTCCGGAACCTGGTGCGCCTCCGTCGTGGCGAAGATGAACACGACATGGGGCGGCGGCTCTTCCAGCGTTTTGAGGAGGGCGTTGAATGCCTCCTTGGTGAGCATGTGGACTTCATCGATAATGTAGATCTTGTACTTCGCCTTTACCGGGGCGAAGTTGACGTTTTCCCGGAGCTCGCGGATATCGTTGACGCCGCGGTTTGACGCGCCGTCGATCTCGATCACGTCGAAGGACATGCTGTTACGGATCTCGCGGCAGTTGTCGCATTCGCCGCAGGGGCTTGGCGTGGGCCCCGTCTCGCAGTTGAGGGCCTTCGCGAGGATGCGGGCCATGGTCGTCTTCCCGGTGCCGCGCGGGCCGGAAAAAAGATACGCATGGGACACGCGTCCCTTCTCGATGCTGTTCTTCAGCGTCTTGGATACATGGTCCTGGTACACCACTTCTTCAAATTTCTGGGGACGCCATTTCCTGGCAGTGACCTGGTAGGACATGTGTAGTTGTTTCCCTATGATGAAGTAGGACCGCTTCGGAAAGGGAGGGATTCGAACCCTCGGTAACTTACGCTACACACGATTTCCAATCGTGCCCCTTCGGCCTCTCGGGCACCTTTCCTGATATATGCTATTCCGTCCGGCGGCTTCCGGCCGACGGGCGTCATTTACAGCGGAGAGGGAGGGATTCGAACCCTCGGTGAGCAAAGCCCACAACGATTTTCGAGACCGTCCCCTTCGACCTCTCGGGCACCTCTCCTCGGGATTATGCTGCGGCCCGCGCGCCCGCGCGATCGTCCGTTGCACCATCCAGATAACTCTTATTGAGAAATGACGTTATTTGTAAAGTATTTTTTACGCATAATTATGACAGATTGCAATATGTGTTGCAATAAAGGAAGAGATGATTCAATGGATAGTTTTTTACCAGTTTAACAGTATAAACCATCGCGCATTTACTGCAACATGACCAGTAAATTACTTAGGCTTAATCCATTGTAATTGTAATTCCAGCCCATCGGCAGGCCCGGGATAAGTTGCAATGGGAAACGATTGGCCAATAGAATTAATAATAAGCCACCGTACAGTGGTTTTTGTATTGAATTCTTGGATTTGATATCCCATATGTGTTCAGACAAGGCCCATTGTGCCGCCTGAGCCATAACCGGGAGGAGGCTTCAATATTAATTATGTGTTTAAAATTTACCCGCATAATATTAAAGAATTATATTATTCAGATTTAGATTGCAACAATAAAGGTCTTATTAATTCAAATGAAATCATCGCTATTATTTCTGAATTAACCTCAACAGATTACAATAAAAACCTTCCTCGTCCAGAACGTGGCGGCGATTGTTCCTATATCGATTTTAAAATTATCTTTAAAGACAATAAAACACTATGTTTATTCTGTTGTCTTGATAAAAAACAAAATTTGATTTATTTAAGCAGAAATTACCGCAAACATACATATGATGCTACATATAAAGATGCAAAAAATTACATCGCCTTTATTGAAAAGATCAAGAAATGATTCCCCAGCACCAGTAATTTTTTTACTCTTTCAGAGCATACAGAGATATCAAATTATACTTATTCGTAATGAGAGATTGAAGATTGCTTCGTCGTCCCGATTGCATCGGGACTCCTCGCAATGACAAACAGGATTAAATTCAATCAGTATATTCAAAGAATAATTGAGATGCTGTATGGATCCCCGCTTCCGCGGAGATGACACGGAGTAATAATCTAACGTTATTGCCCGACTCGCGCAGCAATGGCCTCGATCACCGGCTCGGGCTTGAGCGACGGCACCGACATGAACGCGGGATCGTTCCGGTAATAATCGATCAGGGGCGCGGTCTTTTCCGCGTAGGTCACGAGCCGCTGCCTGATCGCCTCCTCGGTCTCGTCGTCGCGCTGGACCGTCGGGCTGCCGCACTTGTCGCACACGCCTTCCTTCTTCGAGGGCTTCGTGTAGATGTTGTAGATCGCCTGGCAATCCCTGTTCGAGCAGGTCCGCCGCGAGGTGAGCCGCCGGATGATGACGTCCTCCGGGACTTCCAGGTTGACCACCGCGTCGATATTCATGGAGAGAGCGGCCAGCATCTTTTTCAGCGACTCTGCCTGTCCGATGGTTCGGGGGAACCCGTCGAGTATGAAGCCGGTGCGGCAGTCCTCTTCCTGGAGCCGTTTTTCCATGATCGCCAGGATGAGCTCGTCGGGAACAAGATCTCCCCGCTTCATGAATCCGGCCGCTTCCAGGCCGGGACCGGTACCGGCCGCGACCGCGCTGCGGAGTATGTCTCCCGTCGATATCTGGCGTATGCCGTACCGTGCGGTGAGCAGCTCCGCGACCGTTCCCTTGCCCGCACCGGGCGCTCCCAGGAGGATGATTCTCATGACCGGTATCCCTTTGCCGTACGATTGGTTTTTGCGTTAAAGGCGGTTTACGCCCATTCCTTCTCGTGGACTTTTTCCTTTACCACATCCTTTGTGGGGTAAATATCACCGACGACCTCGGAGGGTTTGAACCAGAGCTTGATCTCATGCTCCGCGTCCTCCGTGCTTGAGGAGGCATGCACCACGTTTTCGAAAACCCCGGTCGTGGTAATACGGCCGTATGCGCCCCGTATCGAAACCGGGTTTGCCTTTTCGGGGTTGGTGTCGCCGACGATCTCGCGGACCTTCGCGATGGCGTCCTCTCCCTGGTAGATCAGCGCCATGACCCGGTGGGTATTGTGCACGTCGCCCATGATATACTCAACCAGCTCGCCGAAAAACGGCTTGTCTTGAAGATGCTTGTAGTGTTCCCGGGCGAGCTGCTCGGTAACCTTGACCACCTTGGATCCGATGATGGTCAATTTCGTTTCGGAGAGCCGGGAAAGGATATTACCCGTCAAAGACTTGACCAGCCCGTCGGGCTTAATGAGTACGAGGGTTTGTTCTACCGCCATGGATTGTCCCCTTTTTATTTTAAAAAGCTGTCATGCACGGTGTATGGCCGGCACCCTGCCCCACAGCAGGTAAAATCCAAAAAGCCCCGGTACGGGGCTCTTGTTCGCTCTGCCCAGGGCGGGACTTGAACCCGCACAGGATTTCTCCCACATGGCCCTCAACCATGCGTGTCTACCAAATTCCACCACCTGGGCTCGGTACCGTCAATCTCCGGTACAGGAATTCTTCATATTAAAAATGACTGGATATTGTCAACAATAAAAATTATCAAAACGGCAGGAGTTCAGCGGGGAACGGCTGCGCGGACTATGACCCACATCCCCTCGGGATTGCCGGCATGATCGCGGATCAGGCATCGCTGGACTTCCACCGGTATTATGGTCCCGTCCTTTTTCTTATATTCTTTCCGGTATATGTCGGAAAAGCCTCTCGTTAAGATCTGCTCCCTGATAATCGTTTTATCGACTTCATGCCATTTTTCGGGTGTAATGTCCCAGGCTGTCATGCGGAGCAACTCTTCGCGAGAATAGCCGAGGAGGCTTTCGAAGGGCTGGTTGAAATCAATAATCCGCCCCTCCATGTCTATCAGGGTCGAACCGTCATGGATGTTATTGAAAAGTTCCCGGTAGCGGCGCTCCGATGCCATCAGCGTTTCGTTGTACATTCGCTGCTCCGTGATGTCCCGAACAACGGCGACCACGCCGTCAAATATGCCCTCCCTCATGATCGGGGAAAGCTTTGCGGAAAAATATTTTGTCGTCCCGCCAAATTCAAGCCCGTACCCGTATTCAGCCGTGGAGCCGGTCGCCGCCCTCCTGAACGCATCGTTGAACTGTGCGGTGATATCGGCCGGCATGACCTCTCCGACTTTTCTGCCTATGAACCGTTCGGGACTCAGGTAGAGCCCTCCCGGGTCCGGGGTATGGTAAAAGACGAAGCGGGTTTCGGTATCGAAGGCGAAGACGATGTCAGCCATGGAGGAGAGAATTCCCTCGAGTCTGCTCTCCGACTGCCCCAGCGCCTGCAGCGCCATGCGGCGCTCCGTGATGTCCATGATGATCCCGTCGAGGCGGACCTTCCCGTCTCCCAACACCCTGGCCAGAACGATATCGCGCACCCACCGGACCCCGCCGTCCGAATGAATAATGCGGTAGTTAACGTCTTCCTTCTCGGATCCGCCGGACATGAGTGTCCGGTAGAGCGAAGACACGCGCTCCCGGTCTTCCGCGTGGACGATACCGAACCATATGTCCAGGCCCTGCTGAAAAAACCCGGGCGGCCTGCCGGCAACATCAAGGAGCGCCGGTGACTGGAATATAAAGGAAAACTTCCCGCCAGGATCGTTAATTCCGCTCCAGATGTACGCGGGCGCCGAGTTTACTATAGTTTTCATCTTATCATAGGCGAGGCGGAGCTCGTACTCTACCGCCTTGCCCGCGGACACGTCGCGAGAGATGCTGAAAATGACGTTCTCACCGCGCCACTTCCCGGGCGACACCTTCGTCTCCACGGCGATGAGCGACCCGTTACCGGCGCGGAGGGGAATCTCGCACAGAAATTTATCGCCCGCCATGATCTGCGAATAGGTCTCCTCGGCCTCCGTCCTCCGGTCCGGTGGATAGAGGTCGAAGATATTCATGGCGCGGAGATCGTCGGAGGAATAGCCGAGCTTGCTGGAGGCATACGGATTGCTCTTGATGATATAGCCGCGGGTATCGAAGACGAACAGGAAATCGCCGAGCATGTCCATCATGATCTGCCATTCCTCTGCGCCCCCCGATTCCACGAACCCGCCCCTGGCAGCGGGCGCACCGTGCATTCTGCCCTGACCTACCGCGGCGCGGAGCCTGTTCAGCTCCTCTATCCGATCTTCTTTTGTCCGGTCGCTGTCACTCATGGCCCCGTCAGATGACGACCTCCCCTTTCAGAATGCTTACCGCCTTTCCGCCCAGCAGGATGCGCTCCCCGTTAAGCACGACACGGACCACGCCGCCGCGCCGCGACGCCTGGAACCCGGTCAGTTCCGTTTTACCGAGCCGTTCGCCCCAGTGCGGGCCCAGGCAGCAGTGCGCCGATCCCGTGACCGGGTCCTCGTCGACGCCGACCGAAGGCGCGAAAAAACGTGAAACGAAATCATAATCCGGCGACGCAGACCGGGCGGTAACGATAAAACCGCGTGCCGGGATCTTCCGGAGACGTGCGGGATCCGGCTCTATTACGCGCACCGTTTCCTCGGAATCGAGCTCGACCAGGTAGTCGAACCTGTTTTTTCCCGCGTACACGGGACGCGCCCCCAGGGCCCGGGCAAGAAGATCGCCGTCATCCACGGGCCCGGCCTGTTCGACCGGAAAATCCATGCGGATCCACCCGTTTTCGCGATCGGCGTACAGCATGCCGCTCAGCGTCTCGAATGCTGCCCGCTCCTCGCCGGGCAGATCGCCCGTTTCCCAGAGCACATGGGCCGACGCCAGGGTCGCGTGGCCGCAGAGCTCGACCTCGGTCCGGGGCGTGAACCATCGCAGGGACCATATCGTTCCCCGCTTCAGCAGAAACGCTGTTTCGGAGAGGTTCATCTCCGCCGCGACCCCCTGGAGCCAGGTATCGGGCCGCTGCGCGGAGAGAATACACACCCCCGCCGGGTTCCCGGCAAATGGCCCCTCGCTGAACGCGTCAACGGTGAATATTCGCTCACCCATTACTTCCCCCGGCGCGACCCTGCCGTCACGTGACATATCGGAAAGAATTTACAGCCTCGACCTCTGAACCGTATATCTTTATGAAATTTTCCAGGTTTATAACCTTGAATATGTTCCTGATATCGTCGGATATATTGGCGATAACAATGTCGCCTTTTTTCAGGCGGACCATTTTCGCCGCGTTGATGATGACGCCGATACCGGAACTGTCAATATACTCAAGCTTGTTCATTTCAAGATAAATCTTGAGCGCCCCGCCGGTAATGAGGGTGCTCAGGTAAAACCACAGGTCCTTCGCGTTATCAACATCGAGCTTCTGCGGCAGCACGATCTTGAAGACCAGGGTGGAATAATCTATCCGTTCAGTCGACACGGGGGAAATCTTGATGATGTCAACAACCATGTTCATTGCTTACCTCTCCCGATTGATCACCCGCGCCCCGCAGCGGCAGGGCCTGCCCGCTACGTGACGACGAAATACTTGCGCACGTCGCTTTCGCTTTCAAAACAACTGATGAAACGATTCATCCTGACGGGATTGAAAATAGTCCTGATACGGGACGGCACGTTGAGCAGCACGATGTCGCCCCTTTTCTGGCGGAGCATTTTCGCGGCTTCGATGAGAACGGCAATGCCAGAGCTGTCAATGAAAGTCAGCTTTTCCATATCTACCGCGATTTTCTTCGCTCCTCCCGTTATGAGGGTTCTCATGAACAAACTCATGTCGCCTACGCCGTCCATATCCATGATATCCACGGCCCTGATCACGACAACGAGCGAATTGTAATCGATCGTTTCATCTTTTCTCTTGGTCAGGTATAGTATCCTGGATACCACGGAATCACTCCTCTCGAGCCTTCAAAACCTGGCATCGTGAAAAACAATTTTCAACAATTTTTTATGGTTTCCCGATAAAATCAAGCACGATAAGGGTCACGTCATCGCCCAGACCGCCGTCCGGTTTGCCTGATGTCCACCCCCTTACCTTTTCCATGACCCGGTCGGTCAGTCCCCGGGGATCGCCCGCCGGGGACGAGCGTATGAGCTCATGGAACCGCTCCTCGCCGAACATCAAGCCCTCCTTATTCCGTGCCTCTATGGCTCCGTCCGTATACAGTACGATGCGATCGCCGGGAACAATCTTCGCCTCGACCGTCGGATATTCCGGCTCGACGGACCATCCGATGGGCATGCGGTTCTCCGAGTCGGCGATCATCCTCTGCTCGCTTTCGCGCCAGATGAGAGGCGGCCAGTGCCCGGCGCTGGCATGCCTGAACGTGTTTCTCGAAAGGTCTATGCAGGCATAGCAGGCGGTGATGAACTGGCCGCCGACATAGCTGATCATGGTGCGGCTGATGTTTTTCATAAGGGCCGACGGGTCGCCTGCGGCCTCGCCGTGGAACGAATAGGCGACCTTGAGCATGGCGCAGATAAAGGCGGCGGGAATGCCATGGCCCGACACGTCGGCCAGCAACACGCCCACCATGTCGGGCCCGACCATTCGCACGTCGTAGAAGTCGCCCCCCAGCTCGGTCATCGGCTCGTATCGGATCGACAGGGACATCCCGTCAATCTCCGGGATATCCCGGGGCAGTATCGAGTTCTGTATCTCATGGGCGATCTGGATATCACGCTTGATAAGTGAGAGCTCATGGTTCAGACGCGCCGTAGTCCTGAGGGAGATAAGCCCGCTCACCCGCGCCAGGAGTTCCTTGCGGTCTACCGGCTTGGACAGGTAATCATTCGCGCCGGCCTCAAGCCCGGTGATGATATCGCCCGGCTTGCTCCGCGCCGTAAGCATCAATATAGGAAGATCGTAGAGCGTGTGGCTCTGCCGTATTACGCGGCACACCTCGTACCCTGACATGCGGGGGAGCATCACGTCGAGAATGACAAGGTCCACCGGGAAGCGCCTGAGCTTTTCGAGGGCCTCGGGACCGGTCCCGGCGGCTACCACCTCGTATCCGTCGAGCGAGAGATAATTAATCATGACCTGGAGATTGACGGGCTCGTCATCAACCACGAGTATCCTTCTGCCGGCGGCGGGGCCGGACCGCGCCGGATCTACGGGCCGCATCTTCTCGAAAGTGCCGCCGGTCGAATCCGCGATGTCCGCGAAGAGCTGTTCCGGGCCGCGGGCCCTTTCCGGCGGCGCGCCGGCTGCATCGGCCGCCGGCAGGGTGAACGAAAACCTGGAGCCTGCCCCGGGCTCGGACTCGACCCATATCGTACCGCCGTGAAGCTCTACCAGCTGTTTCGTGATCGCCAGCCCCAGCCCGGTCCCCCCGTACACCCGCGATACCGAACTGTCAGCCTGTTCGAATGTCTCGAAAATGCTGCCGTGCTTGTTCGCCGGTATTCCGATCCCGGTATCAGCCACGGTGACAGTGATAGTGCCGCTCGTACCGTCACGGACGCCCGTGATGGTAATGGTGCCCGCATCCGTGAACTTCACCGCGTTCCCCAGGAGGTTCAGTAAAATCTGCTGGAGACGGTTCTCGTCACCCCTGACCAGGGCGTCGTCGGGATCGAGCATGTTAATAATTTCCAGGGATTTCCGCTCGACCATCGGCTGCATGATCGCCTTCACCAGCTGGACCAGCGAATAAAGGTTCACCGGCGCAATGTTGAGAATGATGTCATGGTGCTTCAGTTTTGAAAAATCGAGGATGTCGTTTACCAGCCCCGACAGCCGCCGGCCGCTGGAGATTATCAGTGAGAGGTCATGGAGGGTTTCCCTGTTCACGGGGCCGGCCGCGCCGCCGAGGAGCGATTCGGCGATGCCGATGATGCCGAAGAGCGGGGTCCTCAGCTCGTGGGACATGTTGGCCAGGAACTCATCCTTGATCTGATCTAGGCGCGCAAGCTCCCTGTTGGCCACCCTGAGCTCCTCGATCTCGAGACTGACGATGCGTACCAGGTGGTTGAACGTGGTGGCGAGAATTCCCAGCTCGTCCCTCGACTTCACGGGTATCCGGTGATTCATGTCGCCGCCGCCGATTCTCTCGACGCCGGAAATGAGCTCCCCGATGGGCCGCGCAAGCATGTTGCTGATTATCAGCCCCAGCAGGCTTACCAGTATGATCGCCGCGATGATAGAAGCAATGATCACGTCCCGCAGCTGTTTTATCGGGGCCAGTACCACGGACCGGGAAAAAACCAGCCTTCCGATGCAAACCGGCTTCTGTCCGGGAAGCGAGCCGGTCGAAACGAACTCATAACAGATATCATCAACGCCGGCAAAGGGGCCCTCTTTATATCCTGCGCGGTTTTTCATGTCCTCGACTTCACGGGCGCCGAGCCTGCCGGTGTCAACACTGCGGGTCATTAATTTCCGGTTGATGTAGCTGGCCAGGATGAGGCCATTATACTGCTCGCGGGTTGAAACGAGAATTGCGTCCGCATAAATGAGCCCGTCCCGGGTCAGGGGCTTGAGAATGGAAAGCATATCCTTTGCGTCCACCATTGAGCTGGTGATATCCCCTCCATTCATAAGAAGAATATTCAGGGTCGTCCTTGCCAGGATACGGCTGTTGATTTCACCCTGGTGGGTGATGATCAGAATCTTTTGTTTTTCCTGCTGGTCCAGGATAAATAAAGAAAGGGGGAGAGTGGCTATGAGGATAATAAAGATGAAGATAATGATCAGTTTATATTTAATTTTCAAGGGCACACCCGCGCCGGGGACGATTTCGGGTCATTTTCAGCCTTTATTATTTAGAATTTAATATAAAATAAATGCAATTCAATTTTCAGAAAGTGAATGAGATTGCCTGGAATTGAGCGCGTCGGGGAAATCCCGGATTGATGGGAAAAAAAGAGGGCTGACGTTGCGTCAGCCCGATACGAAGTATTACCTTAAAAAGATTGCTGAAATTTGGGTTCAGCAATTAAGCTGGATAAAGTGATTAAACATATTTTAGGAGGATTTGCCTAAAATATACAGCTTACTAAGGCTTGTTCTGGTAATGAACCTAGCATATATGGACAGGCCAGTCTCGTATGTTTATAAGAAAGGAAGAATTAATCGTTGCGGATTTATAAATCAGTAAGTCGGATAGTGACCCCTGCCGCTGGCGCGGCCGGGTTTCGGGCAGACTATTTTGCGTTTCTTTTACGGTATTCAGCTGGCGATATGCCGGTGACCTTCCTGAAGGCCGAATGAAAGGCCGAATATGAATTAAAGCCAACTGCCAGGGCTATGGACAGCGTGTTGCGGTCCGGCTCATCGACCAGGAGCTTCTGGGCGTCCCCGATACGATAGCTGTTAATGAAATTATTGTAATTCTTGTTATAGTGCTGGTTGAGGAACTGCGAGAGCTGGTGCGGTGTCACACCCAGGGAGTCGCTGAGCCGGGGCAGGCTGAGTTCCTCATCACAATAGATCTTTTCCTGCTCCATCATCGCCGTCAGCTGCTTGCCCAAGCTTTCAAGGTCCAGGCCGTTAAGATATGATTTTGAGTAGGATTCGCCGCCGACATGGATGGTCCCGTACTGGACCAGGTAAGGATACCGCTGGCTGAGAAGATAGAAGCAGAGTATCACCAGGCTGATGAAGAGATTGATCATCTTCAATGCCGGAAGCGAAAGGACGATGGTAAAGCCTATGCCAACGATGCCGGTAATGACCCATATGACGAGCGACGACAACAGGAGCACTATTTTATGTTCCGCCGCGTTTCCTTTTTTCAGCTGCAGGACGATCCGTATGAGCGGCGCCGCAATATAGATGACCGGGATGAACATGCTGGCCGTATACACGCTGCGGAGCATGACGTACCCGCCCTTGTTTATCATCTCATAGATGATTTCCCTCTGCGCGTTGGGCGAATAGAGAAAATAAGGTATCAGGTACATGCTGGCAGCAAGCAGTGGAATGAAATGCAGGATGTCGCGCTTTCTCAACCGCTCCATGTCGCCGGTGACGCTCAGTACGTAAAAATAGAGGAGCGGCCCCAGGCAGAGAACCACGGGCACCTGGAAGAAGAGAAGGTATTCGTACACTTTCTGCGAATGGAGCAGGTACATCGAAAACGTCAGGTAACCCATCAGGGCCAGGATGACGGCCAGCACCATGTTTCTGAAGTATATCGGGCGCACGACAAGCCCCAGCGCCATCACGAGGGAAAGCCCGCACGCGAATATGATAATGAGATCAACTATTGACATTGTATCCTGATTATTCCCCCCGGAACATGCAAGCCGAGCAGTTTAAAGATATATTCAAAACAACGCTTAAAATATGCAAGAAAATTATTTGTCCCGCGCTGCTTTGCGATGTACGCGGGTGCCGGGACACCGCGCCACCCTCAAAATCCCTTGACTTTATTTGCAATATGACCACAATCCGTATGCCGGCCCCTGCGGCGCCGGAGGGTGAACCGGCTTCACCCCGGCGGGTAGACGCCGGCCGGGCGGCGGCAAGCATGTCCGG
>JAKJGD010000388.1 GCA_022704585.1 Spirochaetota bacterium
GGGCCCGCCGCTGCCCAGGTCTATAGCAAGGACATGGGGACCGGAAAGGGTACGGTTGTCGCTCTGGCCGGATGATATAGTCATGATGGATCACCTGTTCCCGAATATCGTTGCCAGATGACGGCACGCTTCCCCGGCTGTATGCGCTATGTAGACCGGCCCGCCGGCACGTGAGGCTTCACGCGAGCGCGCGAACTCGGCGCTCCATCCGCCCGCGAAAGTGCAGCAGATGAGGGGCCTGTCGTACATGCTTGCATAAGCGAGCTCTGACAGGGTCCCGTAACTGCCGCCGATAGCGACGACAGCGTCCGCCGAGAGGATGTTGACCGCGTTGCGCGCGAAGCCGAGACCGGTCGGTATCACGATCGAACAGTAACGGTTCGAAGAATCGAGGCTCTCACCGGGAAGGATGCCGATGACGATACCGCCGGCTTCAGCCGCCCCGCGCGAAGCGGCTTCCATGACACCCCCGCGCCCGCCGGTTATAAGCACGTGGCCCTGCTCCGCGATGAAGCGCCCGATGGCGACTGCACCCGGCAGAATGGGAGATTCGTCCGATGAACCTATCACCGCGATCTGGTTTTTTCTCGTCAAGGGGTTCCCCCGGGAGCGCTCACAGCTTTTCCAGGTACAGGAAAAGCGACTGGGGCGACTCGATCTCGGTCTGTTCGACTTTATACGGTATGCTGTTCCCGTGAAATTCGATGTTGATTTTGTTACGCTTCAGGTCAAGGCTGTTCCTTGTGTCCTCCCCGTATGCAACGAGGTAGCTTGAAAGGGAAATGGTAAAGATATGGACCGAATCGGGATACTTCGACTTGAGGGTGGAAACAATGAACCTGGAAAATTCAGTGAGTGTATATATTCCGGCATGTCTGAATGATCCGCGGGGGATCCTCAGCTGGTATTGATCGATGACCAGGGATCCGCCGTCCATGGATCTGTAAAGGTTAGAGATCTCAGTGGATATGTTGTTGATGTAGATCAACATTATCGGTGACCGCGGCTCCATGTTGCGCTCGTAAATTGACTTCATGAGAGCGGCACAGTAATCGAACAGCTCCGTGCTGAAGATAGGGGTCGAGGAGACGGATGCCACCACGATCGATTCACCGGCAACGGCCATCTTCCTGATGATCATTGAAAATGACTGTCCTCCCTTGTCCCCGATACGTACCCGTGACGTACCGTCGTCCAGCAGGGAGGCGTATTCTCGGGTGATAAGCTCCGGCATGGCCGCGAGAAGAAGGCGGTCGCCGGCAAATACGACGGGGAACGGTCCCTCAGGCTTCATCAGGAAGAGCGCGGTGAGGTTCGCGCTGTTATGGGTGTTGTGGTGATGGAGAAGGCCCTTAATGAAGCCCTTCGAGTGGCTGGATACGTATTTTTGCTCGATCAGGTTGTAGCGTTTAAGGAGCTTTTTATACGCATCCCTGGTTTTGGCGGCGGGGAGAGCGCCGTCGGAGCTCGACTTGGTCGTTTCCCTGATCTGCTCCATGAGAGCGGATATATCGCTTTCGCTCATGCCGTTCCTATCCCATTTCCCGAATCATCAATACATACCGGTTATGTTTTTTCAACAACTAAATTTGCCGGACGTCATTCTCCAGCACCCTGCCGCCGTGCATATCCTGCGGCGTAACCGAGGGCGGTCCGGTACAGCCGAAAAGACCCGGTGAAGAAAAAGAGCGAGCGTCCGGATGCCATCCCGTCCAGTTGCCGCCTGAGTGCAGATTCATCGTTTTCGATGATCGAGGTGAACATCGGGGCAAACGGCGTACCTGACGGACGGAAACACCGGTCGTCGTCGAGAATGTAATAGACAAGGCTGAGGCCCGGGCGCCCGGCCGGCACCGAGAGTATCCCTTCGATGTCCTTGTCTTTCATGAGGCTCAAGACAAGGGTGATGTCACGATCCGGATATTTTTTCCCGACCAGTTTTATCATTTCTGAAAATGCAGCAACGTTATGAGCCGGATCGAAAAGGATCGCCGGGTGTTCGGACAGTATCTCGAAACGGCCGGGGATCTTCAGGTTGGCAAGCCCTGTGCGGACGGATTCCGCGGCGAGCAAGGGAAAGGCACCGGTCATGGACAGTACGGCTGTGACAGCGAGCGCGCTATTGGCGACCTGACGGTCAAGAGGGTGGTGTATCACGATCCCGGGGACCGAAGGAAGGGGGATCGTAACGGGCAGGTAGTCATACCGGAACCCGCTGCCCTGTTCGGTGACGTGCTCGGCCTTGAAATCCCGGCCTATCCGGTAGAGCGGGGCGTGCATGCTGTCCGCCCGCTCCTGTAAAATGGATGCTATGCTCGGGACCGTGTTCGATGTAATAACAGGTGTGTCTTTTTTTATGATGCCGGCTTTTTCGGCGGCAATGGCCTCAACTGTCGGCCCGAGGACATGCGCGTGGTCCATGGAGATGTCCGTTATGACCGAACAGAGCGGAGAGATCACGTTAGTCGAGTCAAGCCTGCCTCCCAGACCAGTCTCGATGATGGCGACATCGACGTGCGAGTCCGCGAAATAACGGAACGCTATGACGGTAAGTATGTCGAAATAGGTCGCACGGGGGGCGTGGGACGGCCAATCGTTTCCTATGATGTCATCGGCATATTGCTCGAGCACGGCTTCCGGGATATGCCTGCTGCCGATGGATATCCGCTCGTTCACCTCGAGGAGATGGGGCGAGGTATACAGACCGGCGGCGTAACCTGCGCAATTGAATATTGCCTGGATCATATGGGCGACCGAGCCCTTACCGTTGGTGCCGGCGACATGTATCGTTGTCAGCGTGCGGTGCGGGTTGCCGAAACGGTCGAGGACGCGAAGGACGTGGTCCGGCGTGTAATCACTGATATCGGATCGTTGTTCGTTGTTGATGAACCTGTCAAGCTTTTCAAGCATCGGCCGGGATACCGAGGTGGGAAAAGATCGCATGGCGCATGGTTTCTACCGGCGCGGTCAGCCCGGTCCAGAGCTCGAACTGCAGGACGCCCTGGTGCAGGAGCATCTCAATGCCGTGGACTACGACGCACCCGCGTGAGCGTGCCGCTGCGAGGAGCCTGGTCTCGTGGGGTGCGTACACGATATCGAACACTACATGGCGCGCCAAGAGCAGGTCGTCTGGCATGGGGATGCCGTCTTCATGCGGCGTCATGCCGACCGGCGTCGTATTGATGATGATGTCGACAGTCTCCATGAGCCCGCATTCAAGAGCATTCAGCTCCACCGGGCGGGCAGGCTCTGCAGGGCGCAGGGCCGCGGCAAGGCCCCGG
>JAKJGD010000389.1 GCA_022704585.1 Spirochaetota bacterium
CAAGCTTTCCGGACAACTTGTCCCGAACTTTAATGCCGTTGATTCGTTTTCCATCGGTAAAGAGGAATTCTTCGACCTCCGCATAGTTTGCAACAGCCGCACCGTGTTCGACCGCGGATTTTATAAACGCGAGGGTCAACCGCTCCGGGAATATGCTGATACAATCGTAATATACCGAAGCGCCGGTAAGGCCATCCTGTTTGACGCTTGGCTCAATCTCTATGACTTTTTCCCTCGAGAGACTCTGGTGGAGGGGTATCTTTTTGCTCCGGTCCCAGGTCCTTCCTTTGTCATAAGAAAGAATGTCGTAGAGGATCATGCCAATCTTGATTACCAGGCTGGTGTTCGTTATTTTTAATTTATTGGTGGTGACCATAGTGGCTATCGGATAGACAAAGTTGGGCGCAATGTTCTCCATTGTCTTTCGCTCTCTGAGAGACTCGCGCACCAGTCCGAATTCCATCGTTGCCAGGTACCTGAGGCCGCCGTGAATCAGCTTGGACGTCGCGGACGAAGTGGCACCCCCGAAATCCTTTTTATCGATTAGCGCAACGGACAGTCCCCGGCTTGCCGCGTCATACGCTACAGCGGCACCGGTGATGCCGCCGCCGATGATGATTAGATCAAATTTTTCACCCTTGTAGTTCTCGGTAAATCTCTTCATTATTCTATTCCTCCTTAACGCATCTGATCTGCGCTATTTTTCGTACTGGATAACCGTTCCTCTGACGTGCAGGATCTCTACCAGACCGACAAGCCAGACCTGCCGTTCGATCCAGGTGCTGACTTCAATGATATTGTCCCCCCGCATGCCGGCCACGGCGTCATTCACCGCCTTTTCATAATTTGTCCGCGGCGTTACGGGGATGAACCAGAGCAAATTGAAGCAGCTGCTCGTGCCCTCGGAAACGCCGAGCACGCGGTATTGCCTGTTCTCTATGATCCTTGCCTGCGGGCTTAAATCTGTGATTCGCGTACGATTGTACAGGCACCCGGTCGCCATCAACGCACAGGTTATGATTACAATCACGGCAATAGTACGTGTTTTTTCGGCCTGCAGCCTGCGCCACAACCCTTTATAGAGCGCGATAATCTCCTGTTTCATCAGTGTCAACCCTGATTTTTTTACTTTCCCGTCGTATCAGTCTTTTTCCCTTTTCCGGTGGCCTGATCCTTTTTTTCATAGGAAACCGCTTCACCCTCGACCACGACCCAGTGAAAGGAAAATAAAAAATACCAGGCCGTCTTTTCGTAGCATGTCACATTAATGAGTGCGTCCCCACCTTTTTTCTTCAGAGCATCCTGTATCGCTTTAGCGATATCCGGCCTCCCTATCATCCATAGCCCGAAGAGGGACCAGGCACGGTTCGTACCCTGCACCGGTCCGTAATTCATGATGATTTTTTTTTCCTGCATCGGCGTCGTTGACGAGGTCACCGTCACCGGAGTTGTAATGCATGACGAGACAAGCACCGCCACAAGCGCAATGGAAACCATACTGGTATACTGTGTTATTCGCATGACTGGAGCTCCTCTGACATCTAGAATTTGACCTCTACGCCGAAATTCGGAATAAATGCCACCGAATCGGAAAAAGATGCCTTCCGGGGGTTACCTGGGCCCACCCGTGACAATCCCGGGTACATGGGAAGCCGGTAATCCCAGCTTTCCATTATTATCGGGCGATTATTATATACATTAATTATTTCAACATACAGGGTCACATATCCCCAGGAGTAATTTGTCGTATGGCTGTAACGAAAATCGAGTCGGTGATCCACCGGAAAATGACGTGAATTGGGCCTTCCGTACACGGGATAAAATCGATATAATCCAGTATCAATATGATACTGCTCGTCTTCCCGGAACCATACGATCGGTGTATACGGTGACGATGTGTACAATAAAAATTTCCCTGTGAACGTGTGTTTGCCGTAGGCGTATCCAAGGATGACCTTTACATTGTGGTTCTGCTCAAACTGGTACGGGTGCCAGTATCTTCCCCATAGATCACCGGACTGTTTCACATTCGTACCGTCATCGACGAAATAATAGGGGAGCCCAGACCTATACATCGATTTCGTAAAGGTATAACTGATCCAGCCAAATAAACCGTCCTCGTTTTCCCTCCGGTCTTTTTTCAGCATTATCTCCGCACCACAGGCTCGAATCCCACCGCTGTTCATCGTATACCGGAGCATGCCGTTTCTTCCGATATGAACATAGCGCTCGGTCAAATCGAAAAACTCGTTCCAGAAGCCTTCAACCTTCAACTTGAACAGCTTTATTGTCTGCTCAATGCCGGCCACCCGGTGGAAGGCCCATTCATAGTTTGAACGTTTCCCTTCCTTGGCGTATTGCGGAGACGCGTCAAAAAAATTAGAATTGGTCTGGAAGAAATAACTGTACTTACCACCTGCAACTGAAATAGTGGTTTCCGTCGGGAATTCATAGCTTATCAGTAGTCGAGGGTCCCATGTCACCTTACCGGACCTATTCAGATATTCTGACCTGAATCCCGGTATAATGGTAAGCCCAGCATATGTTATCTTGGGCTCGAGATATCCGCCGACGACATGGTTTATCACCGTATTGTCCAGAAGCACCGGGATAAAATCATTCTCTGATATATCCGTCGTCACCCCTCGTGCTGTACTCTCCAGCGTTTTTCCTTTTGAAACGAAATCATATAATGTATATTCGATTCCCCCGCGTATTTCAAAATACTTTTTCACGGCAGTAACCTTGAATTTATCCATAAATCCGAAAATATACGGCCGGGAATCTATCTCTACCCCTTTGAACGCTATGTTCACGCCCGGGGCAGGCATGTTTAGCGACAGGTAGTTCTGTTTGAGGGAAGCATAAAATATGAGTTTGTTCTGGACATGTTCCGAAGGCCGGTAGGTATAGTAGAGCCCCTGTCCATGGGTCTGCTGGTCCGTCTGGGCACGTATGCCTGTCAGAAGGGGATCGCGACCATCATTCACAGTCTCGTCATTCAGAAGCTTGAAGTAATCCTTACTCCCCATGGCAAACAGCGTAAGCGAATGATCATTATTGAAAAGATATTTCAACTTGAACTGATAGTCCCAGTATTTTGGGACAATGCCAATTTTCTCTCCCGTAAGCAGCCCAATGAGCGGTAGTACGATCAGATCAAAATATCCGATCCTGCCGGATGCGATAATGTATCCCGCGTTTCTATCCTCTTTTTTCTGGTCTTCAAGCGGCGGTCCGAGCCCGCCGCCTCCTCCCAATTTCTTTACGATGGATGT
>JAKJGD010000390.1 GCA_022704585.1 Spirochaetota bacterium
TACTCGGAGCTGAAAGAGCTTCCCGCGGTCGACGGCCGCTTCCAGAACGCGTCCGTGTCCTTCGACCTGGCGACCCTCCGGCCCACCTACCGGCTCATGAGCGGGCTGCCGGGGGTGAGCTACGCGATAGAGATCGCTTCAAACTACGGGCTCCCGCAAGCGATAACGACCCGGGCCTCGGCGCTCCTGGACAGCAGGGAGCTGAGCATGGAGGCGCTGGTCGAGAAGATCCAGCAGTACGAGCAGGAGATCGCGGAGGAGCGGGGCCGCCTTGACGGCCTGTCGAAAGGGCTCGAGCGGGAGAAGCGGGAGAACGAAGAGCTCATGACGCGCCTGGAAAAACGCGCGCAGGAGATCAAGCAGAAAGAGGGGATCGATTTCATCAGGGAGCTCCGGGAGCACCGCAGGCGCGTCTCCGACAGGATCACCGCCCTCCAGCGGATGAACATGAAGGAGGCGGGGGCCGTGAACCGGGAGCTCTCCGAACTGGAAACCTCCATCCACTCGAAGCTGGCCGGGGAACGGGGCAAGCTCTACGCCGGGAAGTACCGGCCCATGGACCCGGAAGAGGCGCGCCCCGGCGACAGGGTGCTCATACTTTCCCTTGAAAAAGAAGGCGCCCTCGAATCCGTCGACCTGCAGCGGAAGCAGGCGGCCGTCCTGCTTGGAAGCTCGATCAGGTCGACCTTCCCGTTCGGCGACCTGTACGTCCCGGCGCAGCGTCCGGCCCCGGCGCCGGTCCGGCAGCGCGCGAAGCGGCACCCCGGCATTGACGGGGTTGAAGATGGCGGCGGCGAGATCCCATCGGTGATACAGACGAGTTATAACACCGTTGACCTCAGGGGCATGCGCGTGGAAGAGGGGCTGCGGTCAATGGAGCGGGAGTTCGACCACATGGTTCGGAGCGGCATCCGCACCGTTGTCGTGATCCACGGGCACGGCACCGGCGCGATGAAAGAGGCGGTCAGGACAAGCCTGTCACAGAGCCTGTACGCGGCGGACTTCCGGCCCGGTGACACGGGCGAGGGAGGCGACGGCGTCACCATCGTCCGGCTGCGCGGATAGCCCGGTGAGTCGCCGCTCGTGCACACATTAAAATCTTGACATTCTTCTTTCCCCCGGGCACCATTACAGCATGGCACGTATCATCGCATTGCGTACATTCAGATCTTTCACCGGTTTTATAAAAGTAGCCGCCGATGTGCTCCGCGGACCGAGCCTCCTCCTGACACTCGCCCGGACGGACCCGAAATTCAGGGAAAAAATCCTCCTCACCGTTACCGCGGCCAACAACTGTTTCAGCTGAATGCATCTCCATGCCGCCGTGGGCGGCAGGCTCGGCATAACGCGCGATGAGATTGACAGGCTCCTTACCCTCGACAAAAACGATTTCGAATACCGTGAATGGCTCGCGCTGAAGTACGCCCGGGAATTGACCCTGCTCGACGGCGCCGAACCTGAATCGGATTACATGGACGATTTCCGGCTGA
Organism: Spirochaetota bacterium; assembly: GCA_022704585.1. The sequence continues at coordinate 1,491 of JAKJGD010000390.1, forward strand.
ACTACACCGGGAAAGAGCGCGCCCGCATCCTGAAGCTCGTTCGCATGATGCGCTTCGCGAACCTATGGAACAACACGCTCCGGGGCAGGCCGTGGCGTACCGGCGCCGGGGCAGGCGGCTCGTGCGCCATTAACGTCGGGGGGCAGCCGCGATGAGACAGGCGCCAGGGGACAGCGCGGATCACCGTCGGCTCAGCCTGAAAGATTTTAATACCTCCGACATCCGTGCCATGCTGGCTGGACGGAGCGCGCCCCTCTCCGAGGCCGAGATCCTCAGGCTCCTGACGGGCGGGAAGGCCCTTCCCCGGGAGCGTGAAGCGCTCTTCGAGCTCCACTTTTCCCTCTATCACGCCCTGTACCGGCTGAAAGCCGAGGCCGGGCGACGCGGCTTCTACATCCACCTCGACCCGATGCGGATCAGGATGGTCCGCACGCCGGACGGTGCCGCCATTATCTGCCGGATGAGGGGGCATACTGCGGACTGCGGTGCGACGACAGCGGCTACTGCGACGTTCATGCGAGGAGCCCGTTGGACCTCCATGCCCCGTCTTTCGATCCGCTCTACGACTTCTACATTAATCCCGATAACATTTCTTTCGGCACGAGCAGACTGCTGAAAAAAATCATGAAGGGAGTCATCGTGTATGCCCTTCGGAAGGGCGAAATCGAGGCCGCCCTCGCCTGCTTCGGGCTGGAACGGCCTACCCGGCAGCGGATACGGAAGAAATACCATGCGCTGGCCCGCACCGTTCACCCTGACCTTTCAGGCGGCGACGAGTCACGCATGAAGGAGCTGAATCACGCGTACCGGGTGCTGATGGAAGTGTTCGCCGTGTAGGCGCGGGACGCCCTAAATGTATTGACAGGGCCCCGACTCCATATGAGACATGGTGCGTATGTTTTCGCGGATGCCGGCGCATCACGGCAGAGAAGATTGACGCATGGCGGCGGTGGCTATCATGAAACTATTAACCCGGCTCCTTTCACAATCAGGCGGGATCGACCGTTCCGAGATCCGGACCCTGGCGGAATGGAAAACGCTCTTTGACAGAGAGACAGAGGGATGGGACAACCCGGCGGACCGCGCGGTTATCGGCGGGTTCATTGCCGACCGGACCGCGTACGCTTTCGCGGCAGGCTACGAATCCGCCCTGCGAAGGCTCGTCCCGGCCCTGCCCACCCGGTCCATTGTATCCTTCTGCGTGACCGAGGAAAAGGGAGGACACCCCTCCTCCGTCAAATCCACGCTCCGCCGCACGGAGGACGGCTCCGCAAAGCCCTGGTCGCTGAACGGCAGCAAGAAATTCATCACCATGGCCGCCGAGGCCGAGCAGCTCCTGGTGGCGGCTTCCGCCGGCACATCGCCCGACGGCAGGAACATGATACGGATGGCCCTGATATCCAGAAGCAATGCCGGCGTGGCGATCCAGGCAATGACCGGGCTCCCGTTCGTGCCGGAGATAAGCCACGGCACCGTCACATTCACCGATGTGCGGTTGCGGGACGAGGACATACTGCCCGGGGACGGCTACCGCGACTACATACGCCCATTCAGGACCATCGAAGACCTCCACGTGTTCGCGGCAATAGCCGGGTTCATATTCAGGGTGTCGCTTTTACACGGCTGGCCGCGCGTCGTAAGCGAGCAGACCGCAAGCCTTATCGCATGTACGCGCGCACTCTCGGTCGAAGACCCCTCGTCTCCGGCGACACATATCGCACTGGGCGGATTGCAGGCCCAGTTCTCGTCGCTGCTGTCAGCGACGGCACCCCTGTGGGATACGGTTG
>JAKJGD010000391.1 GCA_022704585.1 Spirochaetota bacterium
CGGCAGATAAACATGCCTGCCGATGCGAGGTGACGGATCATGGAAGAAAAGAAGCCGAGGACAACCGAAGACGTGCTCAAGGTCCTGTGCGATTCGGTCAATGCGGTGCTCAGCATGGCCACGCAGACGAAGATCTCCTATTCGCCCATGGTGCAGAAGGTGGACAAAACCTGCCTGAAGCCCGATATCGGCTGTTTCGTCCTGTTCGACGGCGGCTTTTCCGGTCTGGTGGTCATGAACTTCTCGAAGGAGGCGGCCATGGAGATCTATCGCGCCTATATGCTCTCCATGGGCATGCCGGAGGCGGAGCTGGCAAGCCTGTATACCTCGGATGAGGTCGGTAACACCTTGGGCGAACTGATGAACCAGATCATCGGCAATTTTCAGGTGGAGGTCAAAAAGGAGTTCCAGTGCTCGGTGAATCAGAACCAGCCCAGGATGATCGTGCTGAACAAGGAGCTCATGGTCTCGATCAACGCGCCGATCCAGAACCCCCAGTACCGCAAGGTAGCCTTCGAGACCGCCAGCCATCGCCCGTTCTATCTGGAAATCTGCATGGAACGCTTCGAGTTCATCGAGCTGTATCCTTTCGAGAAGCCGCACGCCTTCGATCCGGAGGCCCTCCTCGCCGAGGCCAAGAAAAAAGACTAGGTCCGCACCCTGCGAAGATCGGCCCGGATTGCGCCCTTATAAGGTCGGAGCGGCGGAGGGGGGCACTTTCTTCGAAACCTTGAAGCGCCTGACGATATCGGTCAGGGTGTCGGCCTCGGTGCGCATTGCCTCGGCTGTGCCGGCAAGCTCCTCCACGGTAGCCGCATTGTGCTGGGTGGAAGAATCGATGCTGTTTATGGCCTGGTTAAGCTCGGCAATACCGTGCGCCTGTTCATTGGATGAGCTTTCGATCTGCTCCATGATCCGCGCCAAAGAACCCATGTGGGACATGATCTCGGTTAAGGATGATGAGGCCTTTTTCATCATTTCATCACCCGTATTGATTCGCGCGACCGTTTCTTCAATAAGCCCTCTAATCTGCCGGGCCGCCTCGGCGGAACGTCCCGCCAAGGCGCGCACCTCCTGTGCGACCACCGCGAACCCCCGGCCCTGTTCTCCGGCGCGGGCTGCCTCCACCGCGGCATTCAGTGCCAGAAGATTGGTTTGAAAGGCCACCTCGTTGACCGTGGTCACGATATCACCGATCCGGCGTGATACACTGGAAATTTCGCCGATAGCCTGCGCCAGTTCCCCAAAAACCGTGCTGCCAATATCTCCGCTCGCTTTCATCGCAAAGGCGGTCTCTTTCCCGTCCCGGACAAGGTTCGTATTGAGGTTGATGGAAGCGTGCATCCCGTCGACGGCCGCGGCGACCTCCTCGACCGACGATGCCTGTCCCTGGGTATTCTGGGACACGCTCTGCGAGCTCGCGCTCAGTTCATGGCTCGCGGTGAATACCCGCATGGTGGCATCCCGCACCTGGGTAATCACCTCATCCATGTTTCCGACAAAGCTATTGAACCAGTAGGCAAGCTCACCCACTTCATCGATGCCGTTGATTTTAAGGCGCCGGGTCAGGTCTCCCTGGCCTTGCGCCATATCCTTCAATATGCGCGACATCTCTCCAACCGAACCGGAAAAACCGCGCATGATCAGCATGCTGTTGATCACCGTCATGGCAATGGTTTCAATGAACAGCAGGACAAAACCCACCCACATCCCTGAAAGATCCACCTTGGTGGCCGCTGATATGAAAATAACCGCGATCAGATACACTATGGGGACCATGCCGGTCAAGAGATTGGAAATGATCAATTTCTTGCCGAGGCCGATGCGGACGAGCCCCTTCTCGTTTTCAAGCACATCAAACCGGCCGATCTTTTGATAGAATGGGAACAGGCTTGTCTCGGCCGCCAGATAATACAGGGTGACGAGAGAAAATCCGGTGCAGGCGATAATGGCGCATAAAAAGAGGAATTCCGGGAGATAGATATGCCCTTGCAGAAACAAAACCAGCGACACGCACACATTGGTCAGCACCACCCATCGGAAGACGACCACGCAAGCATCGACGATGGGGAGCCATGCCGCCGGGCGGACTGCCCGATGCATGGCTTCATTATCGGCGTCGGCCTGCATGGCGCGTATGATGGGCCGCGTCAACGTATATTTGATGATGACCGATAGGCCCGTGGAAAACGGTACCAGGAGATTGGTCAGCATTATGGCATACGGAAACGACGGGTGCGCCCTGGGCAGGCAGAAGTATATGAAAAAGGCAAGGAACGGCGTGCAGAGTATGTAGGTGACGAGTTCCTGGAAGAGAAGCGGCCGGATAAAAAACATGCTGTTATAATTCGTCTTTTCCACGAAGATAGTCTCCTCGATGTGGTGTTACCGTCTTTATCGGAATAAACGGCGCCGGTGTTAAACTGCACAAGGCATGTAATATTAAACGCCGATCCATGCCTGAAGCGGACACTGAAAATACCGTTCCGGATTGCCGGGAAATGTTGGTATAATCATGGCATGCCGGATCTTCATGAACAGGCCGAGCAAGTGACCTCGCGCTTCATCAACCAGACCAATGCGCATGTCTTCCTGACCGGACGGGCCGGCACGGGCAAGACCACCTTTCTGCGCAGCATCACGCGCCTGACCCACAAGAACACCATCGTGGCCGCGCCCACGGGGATCGCGGCCATCAACGCCGAAGGGGTCACCCTGCACTCCCTGTTCCAGCTGCCGTTCGGTGCCTTTGTCCCCACGGATCAGCTCCCGTGCAGCCGGGCGCCGGGCTTTGAAATCAACACTTCGCGGACGCTTGAGCGGCACATGAGGATGCCTGCCGCCAAGCGCAACCTGCTGAAGAAACTCGAGCTCCTGATCATCGACGAGGTGAGCATGCTGCGGGCCGACCTCCTGGATGCCGTCGATACGGTGCTCCGACGCATCCGCCAGCGCGCAGAGCCTTTCGGCGGGGTGCAGGTCCTCTTCATCGGCGATCTGCAGCAATTGCCGCCCGTGGTCAAGGACGCGGAGTGGCAGGTCCTGAAAGACTATTACGCCTCACCGTTTTTTTTCGAGGCCGCCGCCCTTAAAAGCAAGCCGCCCGTCACCATCGAGCTCGAGACCGTCTACCGCCAGAGCGACCCGGCCTTCATCACCATCCTGAACCGCGTGCGCGACAACTGCCTGAGGCCCGAGGATATCGACGCCCTCAACCTTCGCCATCGCCCGGGATTCCGCGCAGCACCCGGCGACGGC
>JAKJGD010000392.1 GCA_022704585.1 Spirochaetota bacterium
CCGGCTCGAATCGGTGCGCGGGCGCCTCTTTGCGGCGCGCGGTCTGCGGCCGCGGCCGTTCCGCGACGACAAGGTCCTGGCCGACTGGAACGGGCTCATGATAGCGGCGCTGGCAGCGGGCGCCCGGATCACGGGAGAGGACCGCTACCGCGCCGCCGCCGACCGGGCCGCCGACTTCATTGTGCGAAACATGGCCGGCGCCGACGGGAGTCTGCTCCACCGCTACCGGGAGGGGGACGCGTCGATCGCCGGCAACCTCGACGATTATGCATTTTTAACCTGGGGGCTCGTCGAGCTGTACGCCGCGGGCTTTGACGAAGGCCGTCTCGGGCAGGCCCTGCGTATCGCCGCGGCCATGCTTCGTTTGTTTTCCGGTACCGGCGGCGGCCTCTATTTTTCGCCATCCGACGGCGAGGAACTGCTGGCGCGGAGCGCAGAGTACCATGACGGCGCGTATCCCTCGGGCAACTCGATCGCCTACTGCGCCCTCGTGCGGCTCTCGCGCCTGACCGGCGACCCCGCGTGGGAGAGCGCGGCGCGGGGAATTCTGCGGGGAGCGGCGGCCGGCCTGCGGCGCCATCCTGCCGGTTACGGCATGCTTCTCGCGGGGATGCTTGCTGCCACGGCCGGTTCCCGCGAGGTGGTGCTTGCCGGCGACCCGGGCAGCCCCGCGTTCAGGGGAATGCTGGACCGTGTCCGGCGGGCCTATATGCCGGACTGCTCCGTGCTGGTCAAGCGGCCCGGCAGCGGCGGAGAGGCCCTTTCGGCCGCCGCTCCGTTCACCGGTGACATGAAGGTCCCGGAAGAGGGTGCTGCCGCCTATGTTTGCACCGGCGGCTCCTGCCGGCAGCCCGTTCATTCGGCCGGAGAGCTGGAACGCCTCCTGTCCCGAAAAAGTACTTGATTTATTTCGTTCATTATCAACAATACATGAGATTTTGCCGGGGATGCGTCATCCCTGTTTTTTTTAGAAAATAATCGTGTTGTTTCCGCACGCATGTAGAGGGGCAGGCCTTCATTCAGGCCGGGTCCCGGGGCGATCCGGCAACGCGCCGGACGCATGAAAGGGGAAGGTTCATTCAGGTCATGACAGAGCATAATAACGAGAATGTTACTATCCTGCCCCGGGGCGGATACCTCGTCGACACCCCTCTCGGGTATATCCAGTTCGGTTCTCCGCCCGAGACCATTAAGGACACCATGCGTATGCAGGGCGGCGTTCCGCAGATCTTCGTGCTGACCGACGAGCTGTTCAACTGGATGAAGGGCATCAGCATTGCAGAGATCGAGTTTCCCATTTATTATAATTTCTTTCTGAAAAAGCGGCGGACCACCATCATTTGCCGCGAAGATCAGTTCGAGCAGATGAAAAAGGTCCTTCAGGAAGCCATCTTCGGGCCGAAGGAGTTCAACATTACCGGCGACTATGATCCGGCCGTAATCGGAGACGGCGTGCCCGAGATCAGGAATGAGATGGATTTCTTCCGGAGGAACCTGAAGTTCTCGGACCTCCTCTCCTTCGGCTTCTTCAAGAACAATAAATTCACCTACCAGGGCATCACCATCGAGATCACGGAGAGCGGGAGCTTCCGCGTGAGCGGCAGCGACGGCATGATCGCGATGGTCCCGGCGCGGGTGGAATACAAGCCGAAGTACCTCATCGGCAAGCGGCTCCCGGAACCGTACCGGCCGCCCCTATTCGGCGTGACCTGCCTGGGCCCGAGCCACGGCTTCGATCCCGAGGAGAACACCTCCGGCTTCATAGTCTGGCTGAACCACAGCGGGATCATGGTCGACCCGCCGGTCAACTCGACCGAGTGGCTCGTCTCCTCCAACGTAAATCCCAAGCTGACCGACAGCATCATCCTGACGCACTGCCACGCCGACCATGACGCCGGCACCTTCCAGAAGATACTGGAGGAGCAGAAGGTCACCGTGTACACGACCGAGACGGTCATGATGAGCTTTCTCAGGAAATATTCCGGGCTGAGCAATATGCCCATTTCGTACCTGATGCGGCTCTTCAATTTTCACCCCGTAAAGATCGGAAAGCCGACCTTTATCCACGGCGGGCGTTTCGACATGTTCTACACGCTCCACTCGATCCCCACGATCGGCTTCAAGATGAACTTTCAGGACCAGACGTTCGTCTATTCATCGGACCATAACAACGACCCGGAGGTGCACGAGGAGCTGCTGAACGGCGGCCATATCACACGGCGGCGCTACGACGAGCTCCGCAATTTCCCCTGGGACTCCAAGGTCATATACCACGAGTCGGGGATCGCGCCGCTCCATACCCCGATTACGTACCTGAACTCGCTGCCGAAGAAGACCAAGAAGCGCATCGTGGTATACCATATCGCGAAGAAGGACTTCCCGGCCAAGACGGCGCTCACCCTGGCCAAGTTCGGCATGGAGAACACGCTCTATTTCAAAACGTCCCACCCCCGGTTCGAGACGGCCTATCAGATCATGGGCGTGCTCAAGAACCTGGACTTCTTCGAGGCCCTGCCGCTGTCCAAGGCGCAGGAGTTCCTCGACATCGTCGAGGAGGAGCACTACCGCAAGGGCGAGAAGATCATATCGAAGGGGACCCAGGGCGACAAGTTCTATATAATCTATTCCGGAAACGTTTCGGTCGACAGCGGGGGCCTTGAAGAAAAAAAGATATATGGCGCCTTTGATTATTTCGGCGAGGTGGCACTGGTCACCGAGCAGACGCGCGCCGCGGACGTGATCGCGGAAACGGACCTGGTGGTATACACCATAACCAGGGACAAGTTCCTCAACTTCATCGTCGGCACCGAGTTCGAGAAGACCCTGACGCGCCTCGCGCGGATCCGAAACAGCGAAACCTGGAACCTGCTCTCGACCAGCGCGTTTTTCCGCCACTGCACCTCGTCGCAGAAGACCTGGCTCGAGTCGATGTTCGTCCCGGTTGACCTGCAGGGAAAGGGCGAGATCATCCGCGAGGGCGGGGTGGCCGAATACGTCTACATAATCAGGAGCGGAGAAGTGGAGGTGTCGCGGGGCGGCGGCCGCGTGGCCCTGTTAAAGCGGGGCGACCTGGTCGGATCGGTCCAGCTTCTCCAGATGAACAGGCCCGAAGACTACACCTTCTCGCACTGGGACACGGTCTCCCTCTTCGGGATCAAGTCCGGGGACATGAAACGGTTCATCGGGAACAACCCCGGGCTTCTCATGAAGCTGGTGTACGATTTTTCGGCCCC
>JAKJGD010000393.1 GCA_022704585.1 Spirochaetota bacterium
CAGGGGAGCGGCACTTTTATAGTAGGAACGAACATATGCATCCTCCGGAAATTCATTCTGGGCGCATCAGGACTGCGTCTCCTTCCTCTTCTTGAGGTCGAGGGCGGCCCTGAGCCCCTTCTCCCGTATCACCTTGATCTTGAGGCCCGTCTCGGTCAGGCGGAAGAAACGCTTTCCGTACCTGCGCAGGAGCGAGCGGTCGATCTCGAACCCGAGTCCGGGGCGCGTGAACGGCTGGAGCACGCCGTCGCGCGGGATGATCGGCTCGATGATCCCGTCCCTGTACTCGGGCACCCAGGACGGCTCCTCGAGCGGGTATTCCAGCGGCAGCTTGTTGTCGCGGTCGGCCAGCACCAGGTTCCAGTTCACGTAGAAGCCGACGCCGTTGGTCCAGGTGTGGGGCGAGTAGAGCCGCTTTTTCTTCTTGCTGGCCTCGATCACTTTCATCACCTGGGCGATGCCGCCGGCGAAGGTGGCGTCCGGCTGGTACACGTCGAAGCAGTCCTTCTCCAGCATGACCTTGATCTCGTCCCACCCGTAGTTCAGCTCGGCGCCGGAGATCTTTACCTTTGACGCGCGGCGCACCGCGGCGTTACCGTCGTAGTCACGCGAGTCGAGCGGCTCCTCCAGCCAATCGTACTTGTTGTCGTGGCAGGCGCGCGCGAACTCCTTTGCCCGCTTCAGGTCCCACTCGGGCACCCGGTCCACGATGGAGACCAGCCAGCCCTGGTTCGCGTCCACGCCCAGGACCATCTTGTTTCCCACGCCTTTGCGCACAACGCTGATGTGCCGGATGTCGTCTTCCAGCCGCGCGTTCTTCACCCGCAGCTTCGCGGTCTTGAAACCGCGCTCCCTCATCGCCAGGAGCTCGTCCACGCGCCGCTCGGGCTCGTGCATCTCGCCCGTGGAGCAGTAGACCGGCACCGCGCGCGCGTTGCCGCCGAGCAGCTCGTACACCGGCTTGTTCTTCATCTTGCCGATGATGTCCCAGCACGCGGGCTCTATCCAGAAATTGCGCCATCCCAGGTACCCGGCCTGCTTGAGCAAGCCCTGCACCCGGTCGATGTCGGTCGGGTCCGCGCCCATCAGGTACCCGCCCAGGAGGTCGCCCAGGCCCTCGCGCTCGCGGCCCATGGCGCTGCCCGCGGAGTAGCCCTCGATCCCCTCGTCCGTGACCAGACGGATCAGCGTGAAGCGGTTATGCGTCTGCGGGTAACCCGGGATCCAGGTGGGCCAGAAGGTCTTTTTCAATGGAACGGATACGTGGTAAAGCTCGATCAGTGATATTTTCATGTTGCGCCTCCCGCATACTATTGATATATGAGTCCCGTTTATACTAACGGCACCGATAACCACACGTCAATACATATACGGCCGCCCGGCGGTAAAATCCCCGGACGCGTAAAACACCGTTATAAAAAGTTGTTGCTGGATTTATATTGCAGCTTATAATGAACTCATTCCATTCACCACATTCATCATAAAAGGAGGAGCCATGAGAAATGCATTCACGCTCAAAAATTCAGCAATACTTGTTCTTGCGCTGTCCGTAGCTTTTTCCTGTACGGCGGTATTCGCCGGCCCGGATAAAGGCGACAAGGGCAAGGGCGGGAAAATTGAGGCCGCGGACAAGGGAAAAAAGGGCGAGCATGGAGCGAAGGGAGATATAGAAAAAGGCAAGAAAGAGGAAAAGGTAGACAAGGCCAAAAAGGAAAAGAAAGAGAAGATCAAGGAGAAAAAGGAAAAGGCGAAAGCCAGGCAGGAAAAAGCGAAAGGCCTTGAGAGGGCCATCGAGCGCCTGGAATCCATTGCGGCAAAACTCGACGAAAAAGGAAAAACCGACCAGGCCGCGAAGCTGAGAGAGAAGATAGCGAAAATGAAAGAAAAGATCGCGAAAAAGAAAACCGAAGTGGACAATGAGGTAAAAGCGGCTGAACAGGAAGAAGCCGCGGAGGAGGCGACCGATGCTGAATAAATTACTCGCGTCATTATTGGTTTGCGTGGCCGTATTCGTGCTGGCGCTCGCCGGCTGCAAGAAGGCGGAAGTCTACAACGTAGACGGGATAACCGAAGACAATGCGCTCCAGGAGGCGGACAAGGTTCTCGAAGAGATCGACAGGCTCTGATCCGGGAGGCATCGGTGTTCCCGAAAAAAGCGACGCCAGCAAGCGTCGCTTTTTTCATTGCCGTTCCTCGTTATCGGTCCCCTCACTCCTGCCCGAGCCTCTTCCTCAATCTGTCGCGCGCTTCGACAGGGTCCCGGACCACGAGCCGCGTGCCGGCGAGTATGTCCAGGTACCCTACCTCGTTCGCGAACCGCGGTACCACGTGGAGGTGGATGTGCGCGAGGCTTGCGCCGCTCTGGTCCCCCAGGTTGTACCCGGCATTGAACCCGGCCGGGCCGTACTCCTCTTCGAGCGCGGTAAGGGCATCGGCCGTCAGCCGGTGCAGCGCCAGCGCCTCGCCGTCGGTAAGCTCCTGGAGCTTCTCCACGTGCCGCTCCGGGAAGATCATCAGGTGGCCGGGGTTGAAGGGATAGAGGTTTACCGACACGATGAAGCCGTCGCGGCGGGCCACCTCGAGGCTGGTTACCGCCGGGTCGCGGTCCCGTATCGCGCATAGTATGCAGGCCACGGCCGGCTTGCCGCCCTTGACATAGGTGAGCTTTTCAGTGTTGAACAGGTGGTCTCTCATGGTCAAGTGCCCCCGGCGGGGCATTATTACTTTTTACGGCGGCTGTACATGACTGCCGAGTAGATTGACACGCCCGCGATAATGGCCAGGCCGAAGCCGAGCATGACCAGGTAGAGCAGGTCCATCCGCTGCAGGGACGAGACCTTGGTCGTCGTCTCCTCGTCAAGGCTCGCAATCTCCAGCATGATGATCCGCTGCGTGGTCTCCATGTCCTCGCGCGAAAACACGTGCACCATCTGGTGGAACAGGTGGCGCGTGTTCCCGAGCCGGTTTTGCAGGGACTTCACGTCCGCGCGCTTGTCCGCCAGGACGGCAAGGTTCCCGTCAATGCGGCCGATGCCGCGGTCGATCTCCCCGATGAGCTTCACGATGTCCCGCGCGTAGTCCGCCGGGTGGCAGGCCGTGCACGACTTCTCGCTGATGACGTCGATCGACGAACGCTGGATGTTGTGCGCCCCGTGGCAGGTGACGCAGCCGGGCTCGCCCGATTTCATGACCGAGAGGTAGTGCGGCCCGCGCCTGAACTGCTCCGTGGCC
>JAKJGD010000394.1 GCA_022704585.1 Spirochaetota bacterium
CTGGAGAACCCTGTCCTTGTCATCTGGCTCTATCTTGTCCAGCCTGGCTATTTCAAAGGTAAGCTGTTCGATTTCGTCTTCACGCAGGTGCTTGAATATTTCCGAGGAAACCTCGGAACCGAGGGAAACGAGGAAAATGGCCGCTTTCTGGCGCCCCGTCAGTTGTGTCTTTTTCGTTTGAAGCATCTCTCACTCCATCCTACGGTCAGGTGGAACTCGTTTCCTATATTATCGGCCTGCACATCAAATTAACAGTATAAATATATCAAAGTCAAACCAAAATTAGGCCCCAGACGCTCCTTGCCGGGTGAAGAATGGGGGTCAGAGCCCCCCCTTGTCAGGAAGGGGGGGGGTCAGAGCCCCCGGGATAAGGGGGACTATTCCTCCGCCAGCCAGGTACGCAGGAGCTGGGCCACGTCGTCCGGCCTCTCCCGGGCCAGGTTCATGGCATTTTCCTGCAGCTCCAGCCTCGCACGCTCTTCCAGTGAGAGCTCCACGTCTATACCCTCCTCCTCCGCAGCCCGCAGGGCGGCCTCCCGCATGCGCTGCTGCTCCAGGGCAAGGGCCTCCTCCTTCGCCCTCCTCCGGCGCTCCAGCTCCTTGGTGATTGCGCGGAACAGGATAAAACCGATGAACAGCGAAATGACCCCGATCAGGGCCGCCAGGAGTATCTTCTTGACCTGCTCTTTCTTCCTGAACTCGGCACGGAGGGACTCCCAGTACTTGCTGCGGTCGAACATGATGTTCTCGACCGCCACCTGATCGCCCCTGCCCTCGTCAAAATTGATCGATTTTTTTACGATATTCTCGGCCTTCTTCAGCTCCTCCTGCGACAGGCCGGCCTGGACCGGCTCCTTTGTCGGGTCAAGGTCGTATTCCCCGCTCGGCAGCTTCGGCAGGTTCTGGACGCCATCAATGGCGATGGCGACCGATACTTTCGATATGTCGTACGGATCCCGCTCTATCTTACGCGTGGTCTTGTTGACCGCGTTGTTCTTTATGTCCTCGCTCTTGCTGTACTTGGAGTACTGGTCGTCGCTGGCCTTGTAGCCCGGGGGAACGTTCCCCTCGGTGCCGGCCGGCCCCTCCGGGTTCCAGCCATGGCCCTGGAAGCGCTCCTTCGTGTTTTTCTCGGAAATGACCAGGTTGTCCTTTGTTTCGCGCTCGGAGTACGGAGTGGCCGGGTTGTCCTTCACCATTTCAATCGGGGTGTACTCCTCCTGCTCCTCCGCCACCTTGTCCCAGTTGAATTCCATGTTGAGCCGCAGTATCTGTATCCGGTCTGCAGAATAGATACGCTCCAGGCCGGCCCTGATATCCTTGAGCATCCTGACGCGCGCCCGCTCTTCCAGCTTGTGCCGGTACTCAAGGATGGTGTATTCCGTTTTCGCCTTGTCGAGCTCGTCGTCGAAATCAGATATGATATTTCCCGTTTCGTCCGTTACCGTGACGTTTTCCGGCTTCAATCTGTTGCCGACCGCCCGCGACACGAGATATATGATGCCTTTAATCTCCTTCTGGCTGAGCTTGTCATACCCCGCCTTTAAATGCACCGTGACCGCGGCCGTGTATGGAGTATCCTTTTCGGAGTAAATGCTCTCCTCGGTCATGGCTATGTCGATGTCAGCCTGCTCGATGTTCTCGAGCGACTCGATGTGCCGCTTGATCTCGTCCCTGAGGGACCGCATGAACTTCACGTCAAGCTCGCGCTCTGTCTCGGTCCACTTCGTCATGTCGAAGAGCTTCCACCCGGGGATGCCCTTGGGTATCATCTTCTCCTGCGCGAGCTTGGTCAGGATCAGGTCGCGCTGGGCGGGCCGCACCATGATGCTCGTCTGGCCGGAGGTCTGGTACGGGTATCCCATCTCTTCCAGCTTTTTCGTCACCTGCCCGAAATCATCCGAAGAGAGCTCGGTGAACAGCACGACATTGGGCTGGCCGCTTGAAACCGAGAAGAGAACGATAAAGGCCACCACTACGACGCCGGTTACGACGCCGATAATGATCTTTTTCGTCCGGTCGAGCTTGCCGAACAGCTCCTTCATCTGGCCGAACAGTTTTTTTAAGAATTCCTGCATATGGTCCTCCCCAGGCCGCCAGGGGCACGGCTGTACCTGAACGTTATCACATTACGGGTAAACACAATGAGACATAATACACTTTAGCAAAACAAAAAAAAATGTCAATTAATTTTTCTAAAAATAATAATAAAAATATACATAAAAATTAATTGAATCAGGGGCGTTCCGGGTTGGATAAATATCAAACCTTCAGCATCACCCTCCCCCATCCCCTCCCATCAAGGGAGGGGTGAAGGGCCAACCTGTTACCTAAGGTTAATCAGCTCCCGGTACGCGCGGATCGCCTCGTCCCGCACCGCCTTGGTGAAGCTCATCGCGACTTCCGCCTTCTGGGCAGCTATCATGACCGTATGGATGTCCACCGATTCAGGCTCGTACATCATCTTCTGGGCCAGGTCTTCCGAATTCGTCTGCAGATCGTTCACCTTTCCCAGGGCTTTCATCAGGGCATCGGCAAATGATGTGGAAACATCATCATACCCCGGTTCGCGCTTCACGCTGTTGTCATAGTGAAGCGGGTGGGTTTTCTTCATCTCCACGATGTTGCCGATCGGTTCGCCGCTCAGGATGTTCATTATTGCACTCCTTTTATATCATTGTACCGCATCTCGATCTTGGACGCCAGCCCCAGGTCGTCGATACGGTCCCAGGTCCTCTCATCGCGCTTCAGGCAGAACCGCCTGGACAGTGTATGCGAAATATGGACTTCACTGCTTACTGCCGCTTCCCTGTACATGATCTACCTCCTTATACACCGCCCCTTCCGATTTCAAGGGCCTTGTTGAACATTGCCTTCTCGTTGTTGATCATCTGCACGTTGGCCTCGTAGGACCGGGAGGCCGAAATCAGGTCCGTCATCTCCATGACGATGTTTATATTCGGCATCTCGACATACCCGGTCTTGGGACCTGTCTTGATGGCGTCGGGATGTGTCGGGTCGTATACGAGCCTGAACGGGGCCTGGTCGTCCTCGATCTTTACCACCCGTACGCCCTTTCCGATACCGCTCTCGATGCGGTTCGGCACTATGGGCGACTTGTAGTTGGGCCGTATGTTGACCGGCGCGAAGATCGCCCGCTTCCTCCGATACGGGCCGCCTTCGGGCGTGCGCGTGGTGGTTGCGTTGGCGACGTTGTTGCTGATCA
>JAKJGD010000395.1 GCA_022704585.1 Spirochaetota bacterium
AGAATGAGGGGCTACCGGGCGGTATTATTATCGTGATCGGGATAGAGCTTCTTGATGCAATCCGGGCACAGCGTATGGGTGAATTCCGCCTCAGAATGGGATGAAATGTATTGTTCGATCTGCTCCCAGTAACCCTGGTCATTCCTGATGTTTTTGCATGATGCGCAAATGGGAAGAAATCCTTTTAACAGCTTCACTTCATCCAGCGTGGTTTGAAGATTTTTATTCAGCTCTTTTTCCATATTCAGCAGCTTTCGTATCGTATGAAGGGCGATGCCGAGGATGATAAACGATGTGAGGCGGATGCCGCCGTTCCATGCAAAAAGTGACCAGTGATCATATGCATGCTCTGATAAAATATCGACACCAGTCCAGGTTAAGGCTGAAAGGACCGAACTGGCAATTGCCCAGTTTTTTCCGACGTACCATGCAGCAATAGATACGGGGATATAATAAAAAACGAAAAAGTTAAACTCGATCCCGGTAAAATAATCGATGATACCGAGGGATACAATCAAGGCCAGTGTAACGATGATCATGAAGAGGGGTGTTTTATAGTATGGCGTGGTCATAACGAACCGATGCTGCCTGTTTTCAGGACATGGTGAATTCTTTCCTGCTATAATATATATAATAAGAAATAATACCATGCAAAAAGTTAGCAGTGTTACTAAAAAAATGAATCATAGCATCTCCCGATACCGGATCTTCGTTACCGGGTCCTTCAGCCCCGGATTCAGCTCGACCAGGTGATCCATGACGAACCGCCTGTTTCGTATTTCAGGGTGCGGTATTGTAAGTTCTTCCGTGTTCAGTATAAGGTCATCATATAGCAGTATGTCCATGTCGATGCTCCGCGGCCCCTTGGGAAAGCTTTTCTCTCTGCCGAGCTCGACCTCGCAGCGCTTGAGGGCCGCGAGGAGATCGGGCGGGGACAGCGTTGTCTCGATTAAAATGACCTGGTTCAGGAACCGGGGCTGGTCCCGGTAGCCGACCGGATCGGTTTCAGCTATGGAGCTTTTCAGGAGCACGGAAACGCGCGGAAGGGACGCCGCCAGAAACGCTGCATTCCGCAGATTGGCTTCCCGGTCGCCCAGGTTCGAGCCGAGTCCAATGTAGGCGATGGCCATCTACAGCTTGTCCCGGTAATCTTCGCCGCTTATTTCAAGAATGCGGCACATTTCCTTGATGCGCGAGAGAATCCGGCCCTGCGACAGGTCCTTGAAGGCCTTGTGCGGGTTGTTGTTGGATGTGAAGATAGTGAATTTTTCCGCCTCGTACCGGGCGTCTACCAGGTCGTAGAGGGTTTCCTGTTTCCATTCTGTGTCTTTCTGAATGCCGAAGTCGTCCACGACCAGGATGTCCACCTCGGCCAGCTCTTTTTCGATCTTGCCTGAATCCCCGAAGGTTTCAGATCCCTCGTGGAAAGACTCCTGGAGGGTCTTGAATAAATTCCTCGAGATGCTGATGAACCTGCCCTCGACAGCGTGGCGGATGATAAGCTCGGTGAGAATAATGGATGCGAGGAGGGTTTTGCCCGTACCGGGATTGCCCCACAGGAACAGCCCCTTGTTGACATCCGGGAAATTCCTGACTATTTCATAGGCGGAGTTTTTCGCGTCCTCCCCCTGCTTGTTCAGTGTCTTGAAGTTGTTCAGGCGCTTCCACTGGAATTTTTTATATATGCCCGAACTGTTGTAGTTCATGTTGATTTTCATAATTTTCATCCGGGTTTCCCGGCAGAAGCATTCAGCTATCCGGTCACCGTTGAAAACATAGTAGGGATCCTCCCCGCCGCACATGCATTTCGACAGGACGCATTTGGGGCAGGGGACTATGGCGTTCTCGCCAAGCTCGGTAAAGTGCGGGTTATGGATAATGCCGGTGTTCTCGCAGTAATCGCAGTACCTGGGTTTTGTACCGGCAGTTTTCACGTTTTTAATCGGTGTTTTCATTCGGTTTGAGGTTTTATCAGGTGCATGATAATGTCAACAAAATTTACGTGACATAGTACGCCGCCATGCATGGAGACCGGCGGCCGGCAGGCGAATTTATGGTTGGATTTTGCTGAAAAAGAGAGTATCTTACGAAAAGGTGCGGCCGGTGCGGGGGAAAGACGGGCCGGAGGCTAATTATTAAGGTAAATTTGCCAAAAATATATCAATATTTAAGGGAAAAAAGCCGATAGGGATATTGTTATACTGAACCGCCGCGGATACGCGGCTTGAGTACGAGATATCTATAATGCTTGAGGGGTTGTTATATGAAACCAAGAAACATTTTCACAATCAGCGCCATCTTCGTAATGGCCGTATTCCTCGGGGTCGCGTTCCAGTCCCGGGTGTCCGCGCAGCAGGCCGGCGAGACCAAGGCCGATGAAAAGAAAGGCGCGTCCGTAGCGGACGAGTTCAGCGATGTTGAAGTGACGGGATGGCGGATCCGCGACTTCAAGCCGTATATCAAGGCCATCCAGGAGCTCGAAAAGCTGAACAAGGAGTATTCCGACAATCTCCTCAAGCTCGCCATTGACGAGTACTCCACTGCCATCGACATCCTCGAGGACATGGAAAATGAGGTTATTAAAATCAAAGCCAGCAACAAGGAGAAGAAAAACCTGAACGAGCGGTTTTACTGGCAGGAGATCGACCGCAAGAACCAGGAGCAGCGGCAGGTTGCAGCGAAAAAGTATGAGGCCAAGATGAAGGCCGTCACTTACCTGACCAAATCGATTGATTATCTCGACCAGATACAGCATGTAGAGATCAGGCAGGAGTCCCGGTTCCTGAACTTCCAGTCGCGGCTCTTCCAGGTCTATGTTTCGACCCAGTATGACCTGCAGAACTTCAAGCCCTGCATCCCGATACTTGAGCGCTACATAGCGATTTCCGACAAGAACGCGAAGGACATATGGGCATACAAGTACATGGCGAGCTGCTACGGCTACATGGAGAAGGTTCTGGCGAAGTACCGGCACGCGAACGAGGACGAGATCAACACCTTCAAAAACAAGAAAAACAGGAGCATGCTGCAGGCTGTGGAGCTGAAATACGGCGTCGAGTCTCCGCACTACAAGCACATGCAGGAGATAGTCGAGCAGGACGAAAAGAAGGCCGAACGCATAAACGACTTCAAGTAAGCATTATACCGTAACACTGACAATACGAAAATCCCCCGCCGACGGCGGGGGATTTTTTTGTCATCGGTTTTTCGCGGCTTTTTTGATCG
>JAKJGD010000396.1 GCA_022704585.1 Spirochaetota bacterium
ATTCCACCCTCGACCGTGAGCGCGCTGTCGATGGCCATGCCATACTCGCCCGCGTGGTAAAAGGACATGATCTTACATAACGTGTAGCTGTTTCTCGTAACCCGGTATTTGCGGATTTTCTCATAGAATTCAGACTCGATGAACTCCCGGTCGCTGTAATCCGAGATAGAGTTTGTCCTTCCCTTAAGGCTCAGGATATACCGTTCGTTAATGATGAACTCGTAGATGAACTCCTCGTTTTTTGTTCTGTAGACAAAGTCCCGGTACTGCGACAGCTCGTGAAACACCTGGTCCAGGTTGTCTCCGAGACGTATCCTCAGCTGGATGATATTGATAACCGAAAATACCGCGTAGTTGATATCGCCGGTTTCAACGCCGATCCGGTAAGACTCCCGCATCAACTCGATCGTCTGGGAATAGTGCTTTCTCCAGTGACTGATGAGAAAACCGAAGATAAACAGTATTCGCGGCTTCAGATCAAAATTGTTCTGTTTGTCAGTCAGCGCCAGTGACAGCTTTCCAAAAGAATAAGCCGTACGGTACAACCCCATGCCATAACCCAGTATCAGGCCAAACGAAAGATATGCAAAAGGCGAAATGCGCGTATTCCCGTAACGCAGCGACATGTTGAGCATTGTGAGAGCCAGGAGCGCCACCACATCGTTATTTACAAAGTAAGCGGAAGTACCCGTATCCATGCAGAGCGTCATGATCATGATTTTTTCCGGGTCGGTGATCTCATTCGCGTCCAGGAGTTCCCGAATCTTTCTCCTTCCAAGAAGCAATGCCGCGGTTATCACCCCTTTCATGATCCGTACCCGTGCCGGAGCGGCCGGTATCCTGATCCCGAACATGCGCAGCGCTTCAAGGCCGTACTCCATGCCCGCACGATGGTTGCCCAGGTTCGTCATAATGATGATTCTTTTATCATGCACCCGTGCCTTATCGACCTTACTGACCGCATGCGACAGTAGAAAATCAAGTATGTCATTGGCACGCTCAAATTTGCCATTCAGATATTCGCATTCCGCCTTCTCAAAATGCAGATCGAACGCGAGACGGTAGTCACGCTCCCAGGATTCATCATCCAGAAGACCGATCCCGGTATCAAGGTAGCTTTCAGCCGATAGATATGCGGTGGAGGACTTGGCCTTCTGCCCTGCCGTGAGGTTCAGGCGCGCCAGCTGTATGCGCTCCTCGCGGCTTCCCGTGCACGCAACGCCTGAATTGAGCTGGTGAACTATATAGAAGATCTTTTCAGTGGTTTCCTCGGGCGATGATGCATCAGCATGCAGGTGGCCGATCCGGTAATGGAGCCGGCTCCGTTCCTGTTCCGGGATCATGGAGTAGATGACCTCCTGCACCCGGTGATGCAGGAAATAATAGTGAATTCCGGACAGATATACGATCCCCTCCTCCATTGCATCCCGGAGGTCCGTGAGAGCAGACTCGAAGCTCCGCCCTGACAGCAATGCGATGCTTTCAAGGTCGAACCGGTTCCCGATACAGGAGGCGATTTTCAACATTTCCCTCGTCGTCTGGCCGAGCGAGTTGATACGATCGATCATCAGCTCAAGCACGTTATCCGATACCTGCATCCCCTTGATCTTATCGAGGTCCCATGTCCACCCTCCAGTGGGCGTGCACCAGAGGAACTTATTATCATATATGGAGCGAAGAAAATTAATCAGGAAAAAAGGATTGCCGTTTGTCTTGCGATAAATCACGTCAGCGAGCAGGGCGGCCCTCTTCTCCTGGCTGTTGACAAAATAACCGATATACTCGCCTACCTGCTCTGCAGAGAGATTGTTGAGGGTTATGGTGGTCAGCCTGTCTTCCATACCCGCGAGTATGCTGGCGAGCTCGTGTTCCGGCTCCACTTCGTTATTCCGGTATGCAAGTATCAGGAAAAAATACTCTGTGCGGTAGTCCATCATCAGCCTGGAAATCAATTTCAGGCTCGCAGAATCTGCCCATTGAAGGTCGTCAAGGTAGATGACCAGCGGATGGTCCGGGGTCATGAAAATCCTGATGAAATCGCCGAATACCCTGGTAAAACGATTTTGCGATCTCTCGGGATCTATGTGCGGAAGAGCCGGCTGCCGTTCTACTATCATCTCGAGTTCCGGGATGACATCGATGATCACCTGACAGTTGGCGCCCAGCCGGGCAAGAATCTTCTGCTTCCATTGCGCCAGCTGATCACTGCCTTCAGCCAGGATCATCAGCATAAGTTTCTGGAACGCGTGGATGATGGCGCTGTACGGGACATTTTTCTTAATCGTCTCGTATTTGCTATGTATGAAAAAGCCCCTGCCCTCTGTGATGCTTTTCTCTATTTCATGGACCAGGGCGGTCTTTCCGATCCCTGGCGGTCCGGTCACGGCAACCGACTCGCTGCCGCCCTGGGATACTCGATGGAACGCTTCGATCAGGGTCTCCTTCTCGCGCTCCCGGCCGATAAATGACTGCGGCAGACTGAAGCGAAATGCCTGGTCGTTAGTCCCAAGATCGAACCTGTCGATTCTGCCGCTTCGGTTTAGTCGTTCCAGACATTCCTCAAGGTCGGCCTTTAACCCGTAGCTGTTCTGGTATCGGCTCTCGGCATTTTTCTCAAGCAGCTTCATGATGATCGCGGAAACCACCTCAGGGATATCGTCGTTCACCCGTCGGGGATCTACCGGTTTTCGCGCTATGTGCCAGTGTATCACTTCAAGCGGGTCCTTTGATATGAACGGCACAGTGCCGGTGATCATCTCGTAAAGCGTGACCCCGAACGAATAAAGGTCGGACCGGTAATCCATCGGCCGGTTCATTCGCCCGGTTTGTTCGGGCGACATGTACGGCAGCGTCCCGGTTATTATGGCAGGATCGTAGAGGTTTTCATTTTCGCGGGTCAGCAGGGTCGATATGCCGAAATCTGTGATTTTTACTTCCCCGGATGAAGGATTGTACAGTATATTATGGGGCTTTATATCTTTATGAATGATGTTGCCGGTGTGAATGTATCCGAGGGTGTCCGCCACCCTGATGGCGATATGAAGGAATTCCTCCATGGACATTTTATGCGATTTCAAAACTTCGTTGAGTGATATCCCGTTAAAGTCCTCAAGCACGAGCGCTATCCTGTCTTTGTCTTCAACGAGGCCGTACGATGCAACAACACCATCGATAGCGAGGTCATTTATCAGCTCGTATTCTTTTTTAAAACGCGCGATG
>JAKJGD010000397.1 GCA_022704585.1 Spirochaetota bacterium
TGTAAAAACGCTCGGGGTATCCGCCCTTGAGCCACCAGTTCGTGATATTGTTCCTTCCGATGCCAATGACATCGTTCGTCTTGGGCATATACAGCACGTTGAAGCCCGGCTGAATCCGTGTCCCCCAGAACGGCAGCGGGATCCCGACCTGGAGGCGCGCGATCAGGTAGAAAGCGCTCTGGAATTCCGTGTTGAAGTAACCGGGCATCACTGCGTGGTCGGCCTGGCTGTATCCAATCTGCTCCGCGTTGTTGCGGTCGACACCGGTAAAGAACCCGCCGTAAATATCCAGGAGGATGTTGTAATCACCCTTGAAATTGTAATACCCGCCCGTGTTGAAATAGAGCCTGTGAGTGTCCCTTATTTTAGAACGGTACCAGGTGCCCAGCGTGTACGGAGGCCCGTAACCGCCTGGCAGCCAGACTCCGTCATAGCGCTCGCGGAACCACATCCGGTCATAGTCATACCAGGTGCCGTACCCGATCTTTCGCGCGTACTGGTATTCGACCCGGAACAGGTATCCGTGCAGGACACGGTTCAGGTCCGTCTGTTCCAGGTCGCTCAGAATCAGCTCGGCACCCGGTTTGACCTGCCAGTGATTGTTCGGGATATTTATAATCTTGCTGTCGTTCTTGGAAATGATGGGAAACCGGTAGAAATGGTACGAGGGATGAAGATAGATCCTTGTGGAAAGGATCCGGAGCCAGTTGTACTGGAAGAACACGCTGGCCCCGACATTGTTTCCCTTGATCGACCTGCCCCGGTCGAGGTATCCCCTGTTGTACGAGCGCCAGCCCGCAAAAGTGCTGTGCTCCAGAAGTGGCTTGACGCCGGTATATACCCGGTCGGTTTTATAGGCGGCAATGGCGTATATTCTCGTGGTGGTGACGGTGACCTGCGTCTAGAGGTCCGGGTTCTTGAAATTCTCCCCGAACCAGAAATACGCAAAGATAGGCGATTGCATGTTCGTGCCGTCGCTTACGTGAAAATCATCGCCCAGAACAAGTAGGTGCTGGTAAGGCTTTTTTACCTTCTTTGGCGTCATGAAGTCCTTGTCGGACGCTTCGTCAGCGCCAAAAGAACTAACACCAAAACAGAAAGAAACCGCCAAACAGGTCAGTGAAAAAATAAACCGTTTCATCATGCGCCCCTCCGTATAATTTAGTCTATCAGCCGGGTTCGCAATTCTCTCTTACATGAAAAGAAGTTTATCTTGCCATGTTACGCCGCTATTGTGTATATCTCGGTTAGCAGCGCTCCCTGCTGATTGCTCGGGGGCGTCTACTTTTTCATTGAGTATTACTTCGTTATTGATTATTGATGAACAGATCAATAAAAATATCAAGCAAAAAAAATCGATGATACTTTTTGAATATTAAATGTATCAATAAATGAAACAATAATGCACAATTGTCATTTTTGGGATTTTCTCGGCTTGATCCGCCAGTCAATGCCCCGTTCGAGGAGGTAGTCCTCAAATTCTTCCCGGGTGTTAAAATAATAAAGGTAGGGAGAATCGAAGAATTCGCATTCCTCCTCCAGGTTGCCATGATTGCGGCATATGCGGGGACGAATATCGTAGATGGTGCATTGATGGTTATCACCCAGATTCTCGCAGGGGCTTCTGAACTCGACATGCCATTTTTTGTCATGATCGACAAACACGTGTACGCTCTTATGCGAAAGGTACCACCGTATGTTGTCGAAATCGTTTTTGGCCGTCGGCCTGTCAATCTCGATCGCCGTGTACTGGCAGCACCTGCTCCCGCACTCCAGACAGGGCGGAATGTATGATTCCACTTTTTTTGATTTCATTTATCTCCGGTTATCTCCTCCCGGGCCCGTGGCCCGGACATGCATTTTGACGCGCGTATATAACGTAACAGGTCCGTCGACTTGATTATATCCGTGTTCTGTTCTGTGCAGCACAGGTCGGCCGCCCTGCCGTGGATCCATACGCCGTACCCGGCGGCATGGAGCGGCGAGAACCTCCGCAGCATCAGCGCAGCAATGATACCCGAGAGCACGTCGCCCGAGCCGGCGGCGGCAAGGGCCGGATTTCCCGTAGTGTTTATCAGGAACCGGTCACCGTCCGTTACGATCGACGACGGGCCTTTCAGTACCGTGGTACAGGAAAGGGCCAGCGCCATGCGGCCCGCTGATCCGTGCCTGTCATTCCGGATCTCCTCCACGGACATCCCGGAAAGAATCGAAGCTTCCTTGAAATGCGGCGTTATTATGATATGGGTTGAGGGGTCCGGCTTCCCTTTTTTCAAAAACCCGGCGAAGTGGAACAGGCCGTCCCCGTCGATCAGGATCCGACTGATCCCGAAATCCCGTGTTAAAGAGAAAAGCGCCTCGCACACGGCACGCGACAGCGGGCCGCGTCCCATGCCGGGGCC
The DNA here is from genome assembly GCA_022704585.1 of Spirochaetota bacterium. The sequence continues at coordinate 2,403 of JAKJGD010000397.1, forward strand.
TACGAGCACCGCCCCGAACCGCTTTTTCTCGAACAGGTCCGCAAGCGCGGCTCTAATCGCGACCGGATCGGGCGCTGCCGTGTCCAGGTCCGGCGACAGCGACGTGGTTATAAGCTCGGGGATCGTACCCGCGATGATGCGCCTGGCTGCTTCGGTGGTCAGGAGCGAGGCCATGCCCACGCCGGTTTCGAAAGCCGCGCGGGCCGCCATCATGATCGCGCCTTCCATCCCGTCAAACCCACCGACCAGCATCAGATGCCCCCGCTCTCCCTTGTGCGTATCGGCGCGCGCCGCGTACTCTGACTCTATCCCGTTTATGGCGTTTTTACAGAAAAAGTCCCCGTCAATCAGCTCGGTTTTAAGACTGTCGGACGCGGTAAGCGATGGCGGGAAACCGATTTCCGCGACCGTGAGCTCGCCGGCATAGTTCCTGCCCGGATAGGTTACCAGCGAGATCTTGGGAAGGCCGATGGCCACGGTCCTGTCCGCGATGACCGCCTCTCCTTCGGGCGCCCTGCCGTCCGAGCCGAGGCCGCTGGGAACGTCGATCGAAAGCACGTATGAATCCGAGTCATTGATAACCCGTATTACCTGCGCTGTAATACCGCGCACCGCACCGCTGAAACCGGTCCCCAGCAGCGCGTCGATGATACAGTCATATCCATCGAGGTCCAGGCCGGAGAGATCCGCGCCGGTTCCGACGGAGCTGATGGCGATCCCGGACCTCCCGCACAGTTCATGGAACACGCGCGCCGTGTCCGAGAGCTTGTCCTCCGCGCCGACCGCAAACAGGTCTACATGAAAGCCTTCGTGC
>JAKJGD010000398.1 GCA_022704585.1 Spirochaetota bacterium
CATCATCGTTTTTTGCGCTTCCACGTTTAACGCGGAAAAGTTGTTCTATTTCCGCGGCCATTACTGGGACTTCAATGCAGATGCGATCAGCAAGGTGATAAGCCTGTTGATCATTGCCTTGATCCTGTTGTACCCCGTAATCGCCGTCTGGAAATTCATCATCACGAAGGGGAAAGAGCGCTGGATTGTGGCCCTGCTCTGCGTGATGTACCTCGTCGGGACCATCGTGCCGGCCGTGCTTAATACCATGAGCCGCGACGGGCTGGTGGACCGCGAAGTTTTCAACAACAGCTGGGTCATCATCAACCTGACGGGATTTTTCCTCCTCACGATAACCTACTTAAACAACGCGAAGGACCGGTATTCATTCATCGGGAAGATCATCGGCATCGCCCTGGTTACGTTCCTGATCATGCTCCAGTTTTCCAGTTATCTCTCCCTGCAGGAGCGGGATGAGGCGTTTGACGAAATATACCGGAAAGAAGCGGCAATGGTGTTCAAGGGAGACGCCATGACAGAATCATCGCGCTACTATTTCACCTATTCGGTCAAAAAGGACGATATGGTTAAAAGCGAGGGGATCGACCCGGTCGAGCTGCCATCACTCAAGTATGAGATGGCCAATGCATATTATTACGAGAAGCTCGGTAGTCTCCTGGAAAATGACTCCCGCGATGAGATGAAAAAGGTCCTCGGGGGGAGCCATGAGTATTTCGGCCGGTACCGGGAGGCGCTGCTCTCGCTGCTGGAGGCAATACCCGACGGCGCGCCTGACGCCGGGGAGCGGCTTGATGCCGCCATCGCGGCGCTGAACAAGACGGCCTATTACCATACGAGCAAGCTGAGGCAGGTGCCGGAAGAAGGGTTCCGGGCCTCGATGGAAGCCTACCTCTCGAAGGAGAACAAGGGGTTCGAGACGTTTGCCGCGGCAATCAAGCGCCACCTGGCCGCGACGACCTCCGAGGACCGGATCTTAAAAAATGAGGTGCTGCTCTTTCTCACGCAGCTGCAAAAACCCGGGACGCGCTCGTTCCGCGCCGCCGCCGGCGGCGAGCATTACGTATCGTATATCGCGGTCGATGGCAGGGCAGGGCTGGTCCGCGAGGCGGGGTTCCCGTATGTCCAGTACCGGAAGTTCATGCATAGCTCCGTGCTCAAGCTCATCGTACTGCTGGGCGTGTTCCTGCTGATGGTCCGCTACGGGTTCCAGCTGTTTTTCCGCGGGGTGCTGATCACGCCGCTGAGGAACCTGTCGCGCGGCGTGCGCGCCGTCAACGAGGGGGACCTGAACACGGTGGTCCCTGTCAAGATGGAGGACGAGATCGGCTATGTCACGAACTCCTTCAACAGAATGGTCACGACCATACGGGGGATGGTGGAGAGCATTACCACCAACAGCAAGGAGATCAAGATCGTGAGCGGCGACCTTAACGGCGCGTCACTGCACCTCGCTGACATAGCCCGGGAGCTGACTTCGATCGTCGAGGAAGCGGCGGCCGCCTACGAGGAGATGTCCTCCTCGTTCGAGACCAGCCTGGACTCCATCAGGACACAGCAGGACAACACGGAGAGCGTGCGGCTCGAGATCTCGAACATCAGCGAGAGCAGCGGGCAGCTCTCCCATCGCGTATCGCGGATTACCGACAGCATTAATGACGCCATCCACCAGGTCGATGTCGGCTCCGAGACCATTAACAAATCAATCCGCTCCATAAGCGGCCTTGCCGATTACATGAAAAGGATCGAGGAGACGATCAATTCCATCAACGAGGTCGCTGACAAGATTAACCTCCTTGCGCTCAACGCGGCCATCGAGGCGGCCCGGGCCGGCGAGCAGGGGCGGGGCTTTGCCGTGGTCGCGGACGAGGTGAACAAGCTCGCCGACCAGACGACGAATCTCGTCAAGGGGATCCAGTCCTCCATCGTGCAGCAGACGTCCCGGGTCTTCGGCGAGCTCGAGTATATAAGCGGGACCTCGGCGATATTTGCGAACGTACGTTCCAAGATACTCGAGACGGGCGAGGTGTTGAAGGACGCGATTAATTTCACCTCGAGCCTTACCACCATGAACGACAACGTCCAGCCCAAGATCAACGAGCTGACCGATATATCGAACAACATATACCGGTTTTCCCGGGAGCAGGTGAACGTGATCGGCGAGCTGACCAACATGATAAACACAATCACCGAGATTTCACAGAACACGCTTCAGAACGCGGATGTGGTGAGGAGCTTCGCGAAGATCATCGAGCAGGTATCAAACGAGCTTGCGGCCAACATCTCGTCGATTCGCGCAATGAAACCCTGACGGACCGATGGAACATCAGTTTTCCCTCGTGACCCATGTAGTCTATTTCGGCGCAGGCCTCACGCTCATGATGGCTGTCGAACAGCTTGCGAGCCGGCGCCGGAACAGGATCAATTATATCTCCGCGGCGATGCTTTGCTGCAACGGGATCATAACTCTGGGCGCCGGTTTTTTCGCGAACGGTGTCCAGATGGCGTACCCGGGTACTACCTTCCTTTTCGTCACATCGATCTACCTGACCGGACCGCTCAACCTGTTCTACTACACGGCCCTGATGGACCCGGAGAAGCAGATACCGGCGCGCCTCAAGTGGCACCTGGTGCCGCCGCTGGCGGCCCTGATCTGTGAAATCGTTTTCCAGCTGGGCCCCGGCGGGTGGAAAACACGCATCCTTGCCGGGCTCTTCACGCCCGAATCGTTCCATCCTGCCAAGTCCGGTGTCATCGCCGGCGCGGTCCTGTGCATCGCCTATCTCGTGTACCTCACGCGCGAGGCAATTACAGTATGGAGCAACGAAAAGATACGGACCGAGACGAGGATCGTCGTCGGGCTGAGCGTGGCCGCCGTTGCCACGGTGCTCCTGTTCCTCGCCGGATTTCTGGGGGACGTTAAATCTCTCTATCTCGCGGCGGGAATCACGCTGACTGCGATCCACTCTTTTATATTCATCGCGCACGGCAGGCACCCGGAATTTTTCCAGTTACTGAAAAGGGAGATACGGGAAAAAAAATACCGGACCAGCATGCTCAGGGGCATGGACACTGACGCGCTCCATGGGCAGCTCGTGGCGCTCATGACGGATGAATGCCTGTACCGGGACTATGATCTGTCCCTCAACACGCTTGCGGAGCGGCTTGACCTCACGCCCCATCAGCTGTCCCGGTTCCTGAACGAGAAGCTCG
>JAKJGD010000399.1 GCA_022704585.1 Spirochaetota bacterium
CCCGCCGCGCTGGCGCTTCTTCAGCAGGCGGCCCTCTCGGGCACCAACATCTTCGCCGAGCTGATGAACACGGTGCGTCACTGTTCCATCGGCCAGATCACGGGCGCGCTCTACGAGGTCGGGGGGCAGTACAGAAGGAGCATGTGATCCGGCAGCATTGCCGGTGATTCTACATGGTTGCTTTGTGCGACGGCGGATTCCGCGGCGCACGTGAAAGCTGCAATTCTCAATGATTCCAGGCCGCACGAAAAACAATTCCGTGATCCTTCTTTTTTTCTTGATTTTCCCATGAGGAACAGTATTATATCATAATAGCGGTGCACTATCCCCCCCCGGTGCGCTGTTATTGCTCGAATGATATCGAGCATAATTGTACAAAAGGAGGATCCTATGGCGGTATTTGTCGCTTTTAATAAGGAAGTAGAGGTAAACGGCCAGACGGTACTTTCCGTTGTCGATGGCATGGGTGCCTTTCGCAGCCAGGCGATCAAAATACTGAAAGAAAATGGCATTGATGACCCTGTACCGGAAAAGTGGTATCCCCAGCAATCATGGCTCAATGCCTTCAGACAGATTCATGAACATCTGGGCGAAAAAACACTGCACAGCATAGGGAAAAAAATACCTGAGAACGCAAAGTTTCCTCCGGAGATCGACGACATTTTCAAGGCCCTCGCTGCAATAGATGTGGCGTACCATATGAACCACCGGTTGCAGGGCAAGGTCATGTTTGATCCGGGCACGGGAACAATGACCGAAGGCATCGGTCATTATAAGGCAGAGAAAATCGACGACCGCAGGGTACGGATGGTATGCAACAACCCGTATCCCAGCGAATTCGACCGCGGGATAATTCTCGCGATGGCGCAGAAATTCATGCCCCGTGATGCCAAAATTATTAAAGCCGAGCTGGATCCGGATAAACCAACACGGAAAAAAGGCGCTGATTCGTGCACGTACATCGTTTCCTGGTAGCGCCCCGGCTGTCAATCGGGCGTGACGTCACCTGACGCAGCTGTAGCAGCGTTCGGTGACGTTTTTGGAGAACACGATTTGCCACAGATCGTTGATGCGGGTTCTAAAAGAGGCCGCGCAGCTGAGGAAATAGTATTTCCATATGCGGAAGAACCGCTCGTCAAACGCGCTCTTTAAGCGGTCCCAGTTCCTCACGAAATTGCCGTACCAGGCCATGAGGGTGCGGTCATAATGCTCGCCCATGAAATGCCAGTCCTCGATAGTGAAGAGCCCTTCAGCAGCCGCGATAATCTGCTTTGCAGAGGGGATTAGCCCGTTGGGGAAGATATATTTATTGATCCAGGGATCCCCGGTCCTGGCGGAGATGCCGGACCCGATCGTCTGCAGCAGGAACAGCCCCCTGTCTTTCAGGGAATTATAGACCACCTCCATGAGCTTCCGGTAGTTCTTGTAGCCCACGTGCTCGATCATGCCGCAGACCAGCACCTTGTCAAAGGATCCTTTCAGGTCCCGGTAGTCTGATTTAACAATGGAAACCGGCAGGTTCTTGCAAAAATCGCTCGCGTAGCGGATCTGCTCGTCGGAGATGGTTACACCCGTGACGGCGCACCCGTATCTCTCCGCGGCGAACCTGGCAAAACCGCCCCAGCCGCACCCGATGTCCAGTATCGAATCATCCGGCGAGAGCATGAGCTTGCGGCAGATGAGGTCGAGCTTCTGCTCCTGCGCCCTGTCGAGATCGTCCGTATTATTGAAATAGCCGCAGGTATACTGGTTGTACGGATCCAGGAACGAGAGGTACAGGTTTACGTCGAGATCGTAGTGCTTGTCGATCACCGCCCGTGACCGCACCCTGTTCTGCATGTTCAGAATTAGCGATCCCAGGAACGACAGGATATGCCGGGGATTGACTTTCTCATTCAGGCGGGCATTGAAGATCCTTTGAAAGAACTGGTCAAGGGCTTCGCAATCCCACCATCCATCGGAATATGATTCTCCCAGTGCAAGCGAGCCTCCTTTCAGGACCCTCGAGAACAACCCGCTGTCGTGTATCTTGATGTCCCAGGGCCGGTCACCGTCGATGCGGATGCCGGCGCCGGTAAAAAGCGTTTCGATATGTTCCCGGATCATGTTTCCTGTCATAGAGCCGCCCCCTTCCGGGTCATGCCGTATACATGGCCGTAGTTATCAGGTGAGATGGCATGAGCTGGGTGAACTCAGCCTTGAGGTAATTAATTAATAATGTAAAGAGAGGGAATAATCAACATTTTTTATATTTTCACGCAAGGGGATGACCGCGGTGCGGAATTTCCCGGTAAAGATTCTGCCCGGAGCACAATGAGAACGTCTTTCGCCGGGGCTCAACAATTCAAGCATCTGAACGGCACACGGCACGGGTAATGCGCGTGTGCGAGGGAGCTGCATCATCGCTAACGGGATGGTTCGTTCCAGAGGAGCTCCCTGACCACCGGCAGGCCGAGATATCCCCTCCAGACCCTCAGCGCCGGACGCGCGAAACCTGACCCGTTGTAGAAACCGGTATCGCGCCATGCCTTGAGTATGTCTTCCGGATATCCCATCTGCGCCCAGAGCGTGTCGTAGTCCCGCACAAGGAAGTTCACGACAAACAGCAGGTGGTGCTCCTGCGATTGGGCCAGAAGAAATTGAAAATATTCTTTCTGTTTCGCCGCGCTCCCCGCCAGGGTGATGACCGGGTCGTACGCGGTCATGACCGTCCGCTCCGCAGGGAAGCTCGTCTCGGTGATGCACGCGGGCAACGCGCCCGTGTTCAACGCGGAGATAGTGTCGATCATGTCGGCCGGCAGCTCCGCGCCGGGCTGCTCGGCGAAAAACGGGTGGAGCGAGATGGCGTAGTAATCGGTATACGGCATGATATCCGCAAGCGCCGCCATCTGGTCGGTATGGTCCGCGTTCGAGTAGCCCTCGACCAGGTCGATGCCGGTGAGGGTGACGAATATCGGCAGGTCGGGATACTCGTCCTTGAGCGTTTCATACACTCCATCCTGGAGATCGAGGTAGGCGGCCCACTGCGGCTTGATGTTCGCCATTACCAGGTTCGACTCGATGCCCACCGCGATGTAATCGGGATCGAAATACTTGATCACGCGGCGGCAGTAGTTCAGGTATGCGGTCTTCACGTTCGCGTCGTCAAATGCGCGCGTTTCCCAGTCGGTGCCGGTGAGGGGTTGGTTGTCGCCGGTCTCGTTCCATAG
>JAKJGD010000400.1 GCA_022704585.1 Spirochaetota bacterium
TTTACGACGCGGACAAGCTGGATTCGACCGGCGCCATCGGTGTCGGCCGCGCCTTCCTCTTTTCCGGCGAGGTGGGAGCCCGCCTCCACGACCCGGACATCGACGTGGACCTCACCCGGGCCTACAGCAAGGAAGACACGGCCTACCGCGAATACCTGGTGAAAATGCGCTATATCCACGAAAAAATGCTTACTGCCGAAGGCAGGCGCATTGCCTCCGAACGCCATCGCTTCATGACCGACTTCTTTACACGTCTCCAGGACGAGGCACGAGGGGTACGATAATGCGGTTAATTGTTGATAGTGTATGGTGAATAGTTTTTAAAAAACCGCTTGGCGCGGTTTTTTTCATTGTGAACGATAAACTATGCGTTATTCATTAATCCCAAAAAACCGATATTAAGAACAGGATGGCATGATGCGTCCGAACCGTTGACAGCAATCCGGGGAGGATCGTTATGAAAAAACTTATTCTGATGTTCGTTCTTTGTGGCGGGGGTATTGCAGTCGCACTATCATTTTTACTGATGACGATAATGCGGAAGATTGCCCTCTTCCAACTGAACCACACGAAAGCCATTAGCAATGTATAGTGAATAAAAAAATTCCGCTCGCAGGGCGGATTTTTTCATTAACTGTTCACTTTTTCACTATACACTGTTAACTGTATTTCAAGCCCATGTTACCGAGAGGTCCGGATCGAACTTCCGCACCATGCAGGGATGACGCGGGATAACCCGTACGGTGAAGCCGAACTGTCCGGACTGGAGGCAGAGCATCTGCCCCTCGAACGCTGCCGTCCCGTTTGCTCCGGTGCCTGCCGTCCGCATCGGCATGGCGACGCCCTCCACGATCTCCCCATTTTTATCGAGGTTCCCGAAATAGAGCTCTACCTGGACATGCTCCGGCGATATGCCGCCAAGGTCTACCTCAGCCCTCACCGTGATCCTTGAGCCCACCTTTATCTCTTTTTCCTGGTCTATATCGACTGATTGAATCGAGAGGTTTGCCCATGAGTCCGAGATTTTTGATTTCCACCCTGCGTATTCCCGCGCCGCCTTGTAGTTTTCACCGCAGAAATCGACGCAATGGCAGTGTGCCGTGCGGTAAAATTTCTCCGTATAGTCTTTCACCATCCTGTTGGTATTGTATATCGAGGTGATGCTCTTCATCGACTCTTTCATCCGGCCCAGCCATTCGTGCGGCAGGCCGTCCAGCCCCCTGTTATAAAAGGCGGGCTTTACTTCCTTCTCGAGAATATTGTAAAGGAACAGGCTCTCGACCTCGTCCTGGTAGGCAAGGTCGCCGTATTCCTCGCCCTTGCCGATGGCCCAGCCGTTGTCGCTGTTGTAGGCTTCGTCCCACCACCCGTCGAGGACGCTGATGTTGATGCCGCCGTTGGGGACAACCTTCATGCCGCTCGTACCGGACGCTTCCTTTGGACGGATCGGCGTATTGAGCCAGACGTCAACGCCCTGGACCAGATACCGCGCAATGTTCATGCTGTAGTCCTCTATGAACACCACGCTGCGGCGAAAACGCTCGCCGCCGGACAGGTGAATGATCTGCCGTATGAGCTCTTTCCCCATGTTATCGCGCGGGTGCGCCTTTCCGGCGAACACGATCTGCATGGGGCGCTCCCTGTCGTGCAGGAGCTGGGAGAGCTTCTCGATGTTCCTCAAAATGAGTGTTCCCCGCTTGTAGGTCGCGAACCGCCGGGCGAAACCGATCGTGAGTACGTCGGGGTCGAACACGGAGTTGGCGATCTCCGCCTCCTTGGGGGACACGCCCCGCGCCAGGAGCTGCTCCTTGAGCTTGCGCCGGACAAATGAAACAAGCCGCTCCCTGAGGCGCTCGCGGCACCGCCACAGCTCCGAATCCGGAATGTTGTCCACGTTCTGCCAGATGCTGTTGTCCGCCGGGTTGTCGATCCACCGGGGGCCCAGGTAACGGTTTAAAAGCCGCATCATCTCGTCGGACGTCCAGGAAAGCGTCTGGACACCGTTGGTTATATGATCGATGGGCACCTCGTGGACCGGGAGCTGAGGCCATATGCGCTTCCACATGTTCCGGGAAACGCTGCCGTGCAGCTTCGATACGCCGTTGCATCCGGCCGCCGTCTTGAGTGCGAGCACAGTCATGCAAAATAGTTCCTTTTTATCATGCGGGTCTTCACGCCCCAGCGAGAGAAACTGTTCCGGGGTGAGGCCCATTGACTTCAAATAGTCGCCGAAGTAGGCTTCTATCATCTTGGGCTCGAACCGGTCATTTCCCGCCGGAACCGGCGTATGCGTCGTGAATACGTTGCTCGCGGTGACGAACGCGAGGGCTTCCGGGTAGGAGAGCTTGCGCTCGACCATGGCCTCCCTGATCCGCTCAATAGCCAGGAACGCAGCGTGCCCCTCGTTCATGTGGTACACGGTAATAGTGCGCTGCAGGGCCTTCAGCGCCCGTATCCCGCCGATTCCCAGGACCATCTCCTGCCTGATACGCATGTCGGTGTCTCCGCCATACAGCTCGTCCGTGATCGCCCGGTCCTCGATGCCGTTTTTGTCGATGTTCGTGTCCAGGAGGTAAACCGTGATCTTGCCCACCATGATCTCCCATATCTGCGCGTACACGATGCGACCGGGCATCTCGATATGAACCAGGACCGGCGTACCGCCCTCGCCCGTTACGAGACGGGCCGGCATATTATAAAAATCAACCTCGGGAAAGCTCTCCTGCTGCCACCCGTCCAGGTTCAGGTACTGGTGGAAATAACCGAGCCGGTAACACAGGCCGACGCCGACGAGGGGCAGTCCGAGCTCGCTCGCCGACTTCAGATGATCACCCGCCAGCATTCCCAGGCCGCCGGAATACATCGGGAGGCTTTCATGTATGCCGAACTCCGCCGAGAAGTAAGCAATGCCCGCGTTATCAAAGCCCTTCCGGTTCTCGTCATACCATGTCTTTCGGGTGAGGTGCCAATCAAGCTCCTTCTCGACCTTCTCCATGTGTGCAAGAAAGCTTTCGGAAGCAGCGGCCTCATCAAGGAGCTTCTGGGATATGGAGCCGAGCATCTTGATCGGGTTATGGCTGACCTCGCGCCACAGCTCAACATCGAGCCGGCGGAACAGCTCAATCGCCTCGAAGTTCCAGACCCACCACATGTTCGAAGCTATCTTTAACAGGGGCTTGATCCTGTCGGGCAGGTTCGGTA
>JAKJGD010000401.1 GCA_022704585.1 Spirochaetota bacterium
GTAGACCCCTTCGTCGAAAATCATCTTGTTAAAGGTCATGGTCTTTTCCACGTCGCGGATCAGGAGCGGGACCACCGCGGTGCGCGACGGGCCGGTGTCAAACCCGCGCTCCTTGAGGCCGGCCAGGAAGTAGTTGATGTTGTCCCAGAGCTGCTGCCGCCACTGAGGCTCCTCGTCCAGGAGCTCAAACGACTTGTATACACCGGCTGCCGTCATGGGCGGCAGCGAGGCCGAGAAAATGTACGCCGAGGCCGCGTGCCGCAGGTGGTCAATGAAATCGGCCGGCCCGGCCACGAACCCGCCGACCGCACCGGCGAACTTGGAAAAGGTCCCGGCCACGACGTCGGCAGCATCCGGCAGGCCGAACTGGTCCGGCAGGCCGTACCCGCGCTTGCCGAGCACGCCGAGGCTGTGCGCCTCGTCGATCAGGAGCAGCGCGTCATGCTTGTCCTTAAGCACCTGCAGCTTCGCCAGGTCTGCCAGGTCGCCGTCCATGCTGTAAACCGAGTCGACCAGAATCAGCATGCGGGCGTACTTTTTCCTGACCCGTTCCAGGAGCGAGTCCAGATCCTCGGTATCATTGTGGAGCCACATCCGGCGATCGGCCCCGGAGAGGGTTACGCCGTCCACGATGCTCCGATGCACCAGGCTGTCCATGAGGGCTACGTCGCCCTTACCGATGGTCGCCTGTATGCCGGCTACGAGGGCCTGGTAGCCGCTCGCGCAGATAACGCACGCTTCTTTCTCGTACACGCGGGCGATCTTTTCCTGGAGCCGGTAGTGGACCTCAGTGGTGCCGCAGGCGAGCGGCGAACCGCCGATGCCGAGCCCGTATTTCTCTACCCCGGCAAGGACCGCTTCCTTCACCTTCGGGTGGGTCGAGAATCCGAGGTAATTGTTGGAGATGAAATTTACACGCTCTTTGCCCGCGACCACGATGCGGTTCCGGCAGGCGGAGGTGACTTCAAGGCTGTATGTGTAGATATTGGCTTTTCGCAGGGTCCCCAGTAAAACGGCTTGCTGCTTCATTGCGTCGCTGATTAATGCACTCATTGATAATTCCCCGTTTGAGATAAAATGAAGGCCGGTTACGGCCTATGATAGCTTTGTTTCCAGGTAGCGTATGACCTCAGCTACCGTCTGGAGGTCCATGATCTCGTCTATTTCGGGATCGAAATCGTACAGCTCGGTGATGCGGGATATCGCCTCCATGCTCTTGAGACTGTCGAAGCCCAGGTCGTCGCGGAACCTGTCTTCGTTCCTGATTTTATCCGCCGCCCTCCCCGACAGCTTCGCCACAATGGCGAGAAAGTCTTTCCTGATCTGCTCGGCCGGTATGCTGCCCATTGCATCCTCCTTTAATAATGCGGCCCCGCTCCTGGCGGGGCTTACCGGCGTATTCTGAAACACGCCGGTTTTATTTCAATGAATATTTACGCCGGCTTCCCGGTGCTCCGCGCGGCCCGTCTACCGGGTGAACCGCCTTCTGAAAAGATGAAAATGGCTCATGAGGAAGGTCCGCGCCAGCACCATCATGTTCCTGCTCTTGTTTTCCAGGAAATTGTCCTCAAGGTATATCTTCTTGCAGAGGATACGCTGGGTCTTGCCGCTCGTGGTCTTCGGAATCGTGCCCTTGGGCACCAGCATGATGTCGTCGGGCGCGATGCCCAGCCGCGCCAGCACCTCGGCATGGATCTCCTTCCTGATGCGCTCCATCTCATCGCGGCTCTTCTCCGTTGTTTCGCACACGAGCACCAGGTCCTCGGTCCCCTGGCCCTCGTTGTGAACGTCAAATGCCGCGCAGCAGCCGAGCCGCACGCCTTTCACGGTCGAGGCGATACGCTCGACGTCATACGGGTAGATGTTCTTCCCTCGCTTGATGATCATCTCCTTCTTGCGGCCCGAGATGAACAGCATGCCGTCGAGGACGAAGCCCATGTCGCCGGTATGGAGCCAGCCGCCCTTGAGGGTCTGCTTCGAAGCCTCCCGGTTCTTGTAATACCCGGTGGTCATGCTCGGGCTCTTTACCAGGATCTCGCCGACCTCCCGCTCGTGGAGCGTGGCGCCCGCCTCGTCGGCGATGCGGATCTCCTGGCCCACCAGCGGGTAGCCGACGGAAACCAGGTCGATGTATTCCTTCGAGTTCTCGCTCGTCGAGTCCACGGCGAGCAGTTGCTCCTCGAGCTTCGCCCGGGAAAAGCGGCGCACCACGGTGGTCTGCAGCAGCGAGGGGAAGGTGGCAGCCAGGCTGTTTTCCGCCATACCGTACACCGGCAGGAAGATATCGTCCCGGAGGCCGCAGGGCCGGAACTTCTCGAGGAACTTTGTCAGGGTCGAGCGGTCGATCGGCTCCGCACCGTTGAGGGCGAGCCGCCACGAGCTCAGGTCCAGTCTGACCACGTCCGCGTTGTCGATACGGGTCACGCAGTAGTGATAGCCGAAATTGGGCGCGACCCCCATGGTCACGCGGTAGCGCGAGATGTTCTCGAGCCACCAGAAGGGGCGGAAGATGAAGGCCTCGGGCAGCATCAGCACCATGGTCAGGCCCCAGTAGAGGGTGCTCAGGAAGCCGCCGATGAGGCCCATGTCGTGGTACATCGGGAGCCAGCTGATACCCACGTCGTCGGGCCTCATCTCGCTGGCAAGCCCGATGCCGTGAATGTTATGCAGGAGGTTGCGGTGCGACAGCATGACGCCCTTCGGCTTTCCGGTCGTCCCCGACGTGTACTGGATCAGGGCCAGGTCGTCCGGATTCACCTCTGGCAGGCGGCGGTACTGCTCTGCCGGCACCGCATTGGCGAGGATCTCATCATCGAAGATGAATCCCTTCACCAGGTTCGAGATGTTCATGAGACTTGCGGCGATGACCTTTATCTTCTCGTACGTGATGAAGTACTTCGCCTCGCAGTCCTGGATTATATGCGTAAGGTTGTCGAGGTACTTGGCAAGGTTGTTGGTCCCCGCAGGCTGGCTCACCGGCACCGGAACGCCGCCGGCGAAGAGAATGCCGAAATATACATACGCGAAATTCGGACCGGTCGGCAGCATGATAACGACCTTGTCGTCTTTTTCAAGCCCGCGGACCGCCAGGTACTGCGCGACAGCCTTTGCTCCAGCCAGGACCTCGGGAGCCGAAACCGTCGTCGGCCTGTTTTTAAGGTCCATGAAAGTCAGGAAATCCGGACGTCCCGCCGCCCTGT
>JAKJGD010000402.1 GCA_022704585.1 Spirochaetota bacterium
GTATCGAGCTCAGTGCGGCACGAGGCGATGACCGCTGCGATCCTGCGAGCCAGTGCCGTGTCCGTCGCGGAACCGGCCGGCTCCGCCGTGATGAGCAGGTGCTTCCCGTCTCCCGAGACCAGGTGGCCCCGCACGATTTGCACGTCGCTTGAGGGCGCAAGGTGTGCCATCCGGGCCAGTATGACATTCTTGAACCCGAGCGGGTCGGCGGCGATCATGCCCGCCTGCCCGATCCCCCCCAGGTTGACGAGGTCATCGTAATGAGCTGTCAGAGTCTCCCGCACCTTGTCCGGCGCGAGCAGGGGCCCGATCTTCTGCTCGAGCTCCTGCGCCGTAAAAAGCGCCGGCAGGCTTTCCATCAGGTATGATATGAGCTCCGGAAAGACAGCCTGGTACCGGTCCATACCCACGCTCTTGAACAATCCGCTCGCGGAAAGCTTGCGCTCGACCAGGGACGCGCCATCGATCAGATCGTCGGCGCCGCCTCCCGAGGCCGAGCAATCAATCACGATACGGTCCTTCACCGGGTGATGCATCATGACGTACTCCGCGTCCGCGATGACCGGATCGCCAACGGGTAGGGACTTCGTTATATCGGTATCTATATGGAGGCGCGCCCTGCCTGCAAGAGACATGGCGACAGCTGCCGCAATAATGAGCGCGACATAGTGCCACCGGAAGCTCAGTCTTTTCATCAATATAATCCTCTTTAGAACGGAACTATGCCCGGGTAAGCCGTGGGGATCAGCGATGTCCTGCGCGCCGCCTCAACCGGCCGGGAAGCCCGGCAGGGGACACGGCAACTTACAGGTCTTCTTCATTAATATCAGTGGAATCCTGGTCGTCAGGACCATTCTCCATATCTTCAGGCTCATCAATGGTTCCGGAGTCATCCTCGATGTCATTTTCATCCTCGACATCCGCGTCATCTTCCGGTTCCTCCGCATCCTCGATGTCCCCGTCATCGTCGCCGGTATCCGGTTTTACTTTCTTTTCCGCTTCGGCTTTCTTCTCTTTATCAACGGGCTCCGGCTTCGCCTTCTCGGGGACGCAGTTTTTCGTGCACGCATCGCGCTCCTTGAAGCATTTCGCGCCGCAGGAGGCATCCGCGGAGGAGGCACAGGTGCCGCTGCACTTGATGAACGCGTCGGTGCATTTTTTCTGGCAATCGGAGGTCTGAGCCATGATCATCGTAGACCCGAGCAGGGTGACCAGTATAACAATGAAGGTGAATGCGTATTTCATGATGGATCCTCGTCTATATTCTACAGTATCGTTACTGCACCGGGCCGGGTCCAGAACAGGAAACAGGAAAACCATGCATGGAGCGAGCCGCTTTGTCAAGCATTTCATACCGCCGGCCGGACAGTTATTCCATGATCATGGATTCTTCCATTGCCTCCGCCTTAACGGTCGATTCCGTTACCTGGACCACCGCCCGTTTCGGAAGAAAAAATGCCAGCGCGAATGCCACGCTTACGATGAAGCCGGCGACAATGAAAGCGTCCTGAAAGGACATGACCGTTGCCGTTTGGGCGATCTTTTTAGCTATCAGGGCATTGGCGATCTGTTTCGACTGGCCGTAGGTGTACCCGAGCCCGTGCACATGGCCGGTAACCCGTCGCGCGGTTTCCATGAAGGCGGGCGTTCCGATACGGGCCGCGGACCCGACTACCGAAAGATGGTAATGGATCCGGTTCGCGAGTACCGTCGCGAGTGACGCAATGCCGATCGAGCCGGCAACCTGCATGATGATATTGAGCATGGAGGAAGCCATGCCTGCCTTGCTGTGGGGGACGGAATTAAGTGCCGCAGCCATGATCGGCGCCATGAGGAACCCCATGCCCACGCCCCGCACCAGTGTCGGCTGGATCACGGCGTACATGCTCATGTTCACGTCCAGGTTTTTATACATGAACAGGGAGACCGCAAGGAGAAATACACCAATGATCGAGGGGATACGGGGACCGATCCGGTCGCCCAGGCGTCCCGTGATCGGCATAAATAGCATGATCATCAGGGCCCCCGGCATCAGGATCAGGCCGCTCTGCATCTCGTCGAATCCCATCTGCTGCTGCAGAAACAGCGGCAAAAGAAAAATGCCGCCGAAGAGCGCAACGGAGCGCACGACAATAATTATGGAACAGATTGAGAATACCGGGTATTTGAACAGGTGCAGGTCTATGATACCATTCATCACATGACTCTCGACCACGAGAAACAGGATTAATGACACGACCGATATCATGGCGCAGGTGACGATGTAGGCAGAGGTCCATCCCTCTTTCTCGCCCTTTGACAGGCCCAGGAGGAACGTAACCAGGAATATCGACAGGAAGATGAACCCCCAGAAGTCAAAGGAACGGTGCTGGCTTGCATGAGGCCGGTCTTTTATAAGCAGCGCGGACGCCGCGAAGAGCGCGACTATGCCGAGGGGGAGGTTCACCAGGAAGATTGACCGCCAGCCGAAGGTCTTGGTCAGGTATCCTCCCAGGGTGGGTCCGAAGGTCGGCCCCATGATGATACCCACGCCCCAGATGCCGATCGCCTTACCCCTCTCCTGAGGAGGGAAGACCTCGGAGATCATGGCCATGCCGGTCGGCGCTATGGCACCCCCGCCCAGGGCCTGCACGATGCGCGCCCCGATCAGCGATTCCAGGTTCCACGCCGCGCCGCACAGGAGCGACCCGATTGTGAACACGAACAGGCTCCCCATGAAGAGAGTCTTGTAACCGAGGTGGTCCCTCAGCCAGGCGGTAAGCGGCATCAGTGTGGCAAAGGCAATCATATATCCGGTGAGCACCCATTCGATGTCATCCACGCCGGCGCCGAAATCGGCCATGATGGCGGGAATCGAAACGTTCACGATACTCGAGTCGAGGGTTGCCATCATGGTCCCGATCATGACGATGCCCATCACTATCCATTTATAGTTATGGGGCAGCTCCGCAGTAAAATTCCCGATCGCTTCGTGTTTCATCGAACGGACTCCGACACCCTGCGTTCCAGTACGGTCATTCCGCGTGACATCATCGCACCCTGATCTTGATGACAACGGACTGCCCCACGCGCAAGACACGATCCGGGTGGGGGTCGAGTATGATCTTTATGGGAATCCGCTGCACAAGCTTGGTGAAATTCCCGGCGGCGTTATCGGAGGGAATCAGCGCAAACTGCGCCGCCGCCGCCTTCC
>JAKJGD010000403.1 GCA_022704585.1 Spirochaetota bacterium
ACCCAGCCCTTCATGCCGGCCGACCAGTCGCCCTTGATCAGGATGGAGAGGGCGTACTCCGCGGGCATGGACATCTCGACATCCGCCGCGGCCGCGGGGCCTTTCCGGATGATGCCGCCGTTCATGCTGAACGGCACGTCCGTGCCGTCCGTACTCACCGTGAGGTTCACGACCACGTCTTTCATGGCCTTGGGTATTTCCAGGCCGGCTGCGGCCTTTGTCAGCTCATCGACCTTCGCGAACCATTCATCAGATAAAAATTTGGGCATGCTATTCTCCTTATCATATAACTGTGCACGGCACGTATATACTGCAACAATGCAAGGGGCATCGAAAAGACTGCCGCGGATTTACCGGTACCGGAACCGCCTTTTTGTACTGAAACCGCGATCAGGGCTACGCCGGGAAAGGCCTTTATGATCCCCGCTGCAAGCTTCCAGATCGTTATTTTTTCTTCACAAGCGTTCACCGGAAAAACGAATATATCAACCCGTATACGCTATAATGCCGCATGTCAAGAGAATAAGGTCCGGGAAAATAAATTCAACTATAAGGGTATGCCCCGCCCTCAAATCACCGGTACGCAACAGGGCCTTCCCGGTATATCGGATGCATGGAAGCGACGGTAAAGGACAGGGCCGGTCCTGGCGACCGGCCCCATGCTTATGTTATGTTTGTATAAACCGTTTCACTTCGTAAATCCGACCCTGAAAAACTCCATGGATGGAGTTTTTCAGGATACTGCTAGAGGCTGTTATACCTGTCCAGTACCTGCTGATCGTTCAGGGAATCGCTCCGTATGCCAACCCGGTCGATGATGCCGTCCCAGCCCAGGTTTCCATAAGAGGCGTTGTACGATTCAGAGAGCTGCCCGCCGATGATGAGCGAACCGGCCGAGTCCCTGACTCCGCCCGTGGTGTTGTCGATCTGGCCGTCAAGCACACCGTTGACATAAAGACGCACAGTCAGGCCGTCCCAGGTACCTACTATATGGTACCATACCCCCGGCTGGAGGTCAAAGCTCCCGTGAACGCCTATCCAGTTGCCGTCATCACCGGTAATGAGCATCAGGAGCCGCGCCTGTGACCCCTCGTGAGGATAGATCTGGAGGCTCCACGCCTCGTCGCTGAAGTCGCCCTGCTCCCCCTTGTGCACAATGCCGGCACAGGTCGGGAATGAATCGCCTTTGATAAGGACTTCCACCGTCCCGCTGTCCCTGAGAGTCAGCGTATCGGCGTCCGGGACGGTAAGGTAGTCGAGAGTCGCCGGGTCTCCGTCAAATTCAAGTGCGGAAGTGTTTCCCTCGTAACCCTCGGCCCCGGTCGCGTTTACGATCGTATAGTCAGTTGATGACGGGTCGAAACCGATCCACTCATCAACGATGGCCGGGTCAGGAAGGATGTCCAGCGTATAAGCGGCCCGGGTTCCATTCTCCGCCGTGATCATGAGGACGCAGGTTTCGTCAAGAGTCGCGGCCGGGGTAACGCCGTCATTCTCGTAAACATCGAAAACAGCGCCCTCTGCCGGAATGATTGAAGATTTAAAATCGTTGAGAGCGGTGCCGAAAGGAATGTTGATTATGGCATTGCCCTGTATCTGTCCTATGCCGGGGGTCAGTGATGTATCGCTGCTGAGCATGGGTCCGCGTGCACCTGCAAGAAGCAGGAGCGAGGACGTATCAGAGCCGCCATTCGAACATCCTGCACCAGCGAAAAGGGTCAGACTTATTGCAAGGGCCAGTGTGATATATTTGTTTGTTTTCATAATTATTTCCCTCCATCGGAATAATTATTTTTCTACCTGGAAAGTAATAATGCTTGTGGTACGAGTCAATAAAAAAAGCCCATTTAGGCGGGCTTTTTTTATAAAACTGATAAAAAGTGTGATTTTTGGCGACATATTAATGCTTTTTTGTATAATTATGTCTCATTATCCCGTAGAATTGTTATTCACTGCAATTAAAGAG
The DNA here is from genome assembly GCA_022704585.1 of Spirochaetota bacterium. The sequence continues at coordinate 1,967 of JAKJGD010000403.1, forward strand.
CATCTGAATCACATCCCGCCTGCCTTTTTCAGCAGATTTATAACGTCCTGCTCCCTTTTCCGGACAGCCGCCTTTACCGGCGTGAGCCCTTCCCTGTTTGCTGTAGTAACACTGGCCCCGCCCTTTACCAGCGCGCTGATAACATCGAGCTTGTTTTTCCCGCGCTTCAGGTCCTTGACCGCCATGATAAGGGCAGTATCCCCGTAATCCGTTGCTGCATTGGCATCGGCCCCATGTTTCAGCAGCAGGCTGATCGTTTCAGGATACCCGCATGCCGCGGCACACATGATCGGCGTCTGCCCGTTGTTTTCCCGGGCGTTGACGTCCGCGCCTTTGCCGATAAGATATTCCGCCACTTCGGTGTGCCCCCCGCATGCTGCCCACCTGAGCGGGTTGTAACCGACCGCGCTTTTCGCGTTCACGTTCGCGCCCTTGTCCACAAGGTACTTTACCATCCCGAGATGCCCCTTTTGAGACGCGAGCATGAGCGCGTTTTCGCCGAGATTGCCCGTTGCCTCGATGTCAGCCCCCTTTTCGAGGAGAAACTTCACGAGCGGGAGGTGATTGTACTCCGCCGCGTACATGATCGGCCGCGCGCCGTACGCCAGCTTTTCATTCACGTCATACCCCGCGTTGAGCAGAAACTCAACGACCGGGATATTTCCCGCTCCGGCCGGATCGTCCATGGGGGTGTAGGGACTCACGCCCTGCCGGATATTGAGCTTCGGGTCCGCGCTGTAGATGAGCTCCACCAGGTCCAGGTTCCCGCGTGATGCGGCAAAGTAAAAGGCGGTCGCGCCGTTGTTCCCGATCTGCCTCACATCCGCGCCTTTTTCGATGAGAAACCTGACGGTGTCCAGGTCGTTGGCCAGCGCCGCACGAATGACCGGGGTCCAGCCGTACCGGTCTTTCGCATTCACATCGGCCCCTTTTATAATGAGCTTTTTAACCGCGGCGATATCGTCTTTCTCCATTGCCTTTTCGAGATCCGCTTTCAGATCAGCGGCTGTGAGGGCGAGCGGTATGAGAAATAATGAAAGGAAGAGAATGCTTTTTTTCATAATAGTATCCATGAAATAGCGTATTGCCCGATTCAGGTCCTTGCGAATGAATCGGCCTGGCCTGTACCGGGTCTGACGAAGCATGGTAACTATCATGGGAGAGCAGATCGATATTTTCAACCCAAAAAAGCGGTGGACAGGGGGGGG
>JAKJGD010000404.1 GCA_022704585.1 Spirochaetota bacterium
TCCATCAGGATGATTTTTTCTAACTTTGCGGTTCCCGCCATGTCCTTGATCTTATCATAAATCGCTTTCTTGGAAACCAGCAGGACTTTTACGTCGCCGTCGGTTATGATATACTTCCACACCTGAAGGAGCTCGGCTTCGTACATCGGCACGAAACGCCCGGCCAGGCCCATGGTGGCGAAGAAGCAGACGGCCCAGTCGACGCTGTTATTGGAGATGATGCCCACGGCGTCGTCCTTTTTCACGCCGAGCTGGGCGAGGCCGCTGCGCGCGTTGTCCACGCGGGCGCCGAAGTCCGCGTAGGTTATCCATTCATAGTTGCCCGCCTTGTTCTTTGTGCCGAGGAAAGGCCTTTGCGGATAATTTACAACGCTGTTCTCGAGGAACTCCACGACATTATCGGGTTTGTCCAGTTGATACATTGTTACCTCCGGTTCAATAATGATGAGTGTATACGTGACGGCGCCCGGGTTCGGCAGGTAAGGCTGTCCTCCACCCGGAAGGACAGCATCACAGGTCAAGCGGAAGCCTGTCCATAATGACAGTCGGATAGATGATACATCTTTGCATAGTTGGAATTCGGTCAATTACAATTTATGTACAAACAAGCTGGAAAAATAAGGCGCGGTGTTGAATGGAGCCGGGGGCGCACTTATTTCCTGAGCACCATTTCCATGGCCACCTCGGGACAGGTGAGAGGCGACCGGTACTTGGTGCAGTTGAGGCAGCCCTGGTAGATTTTCTGGTAGAGGTTTTCCTTGCTGGTCTCGGAGAAGCCGTGCTTACGGAAAAAATCCGGGTAGAATGTGAGGACGATGACCCGGTGCGGGTCCATCTCGTCCAGGACCCGGACCATGTGCCGGAGCAGTACCCGCCCGATACCTTTCCCCTGGCTGGCGCGTTTCACGGAAAAGCTGACAATCTCGATGGCGAAGTCGGGATTGTCGATGTCGAATACCGGCATCACCTGGTAGGAGATGACGCCCTGTACTCCACCGTCGTCGTAGACGTGGAACCGGTCGAAGTTCCGGAGAATGTCCTGATACGAGCGCGGGAGCACCTCCGTGGGATTCTCCCGGATCACCTCGTAGATGTCGCCGATGTCGTTTATGTGGGCGCGCCGAATATGGGACTGGTCTGCCACGTGGTCACTCCATGAAATTGAAAATACCCGCCACGGGACGATGAAGGTTGTTCCGCCCGGATGATTCAGTATATCGAGGTCATTATACCTGGCGGGAGAATTTGTCCAGACGATTTTTATCCTCCGGCACAGAACATGGCGCTGGTACGGTTCATTTAAACCCGATCTTCCTGCGCGGCGATGCGTCCTTCTCACCCATCAGCATACGGATGGTGCTGATGATCGCCTGTATCTTCCCGTTATGACTCCCCACTTTTTCCTCGAGCTCCGCGAGCTTGCCGGCCAATGCCCTGCTGGTGGACAGGGTCTCCCGGAGCTTTATGAACGCCCGCACGATGAACACGCTCATCTCCACGGCACGGGGAGAGTTCAGGACGCAGGCCGCCATGATGGCGCCATGTTCCGTGAAGGCATGCGGTAGGGTTTTCGAAAATTTCAGGCCGGCGAGGTGGTCGCAATTTGCGACCACCTCCACCTTTTCCGCTGCCGTCAGCCTGAACACGAAGTCAGAGGGAAACCGCACCATGTTGCGTTTCACCTGTTCATTGAGGCGTTTCGTTGGCACATTATACAGCTCCGCCAGGTCCGCGTCCAGCATGACGCGAAGGCCGCGGATGACCAGGATGCGGTGTTCTATCGCAGTATCATTCATGCTGTTCCAACTCCTCGTTCCCCATTGCGCCCTGCATGGAATCGGCCGTGATGATATTCTTCGTGTTTCCATCCGTCGCCGATGATAATTGTTCTTTCCTGTCCATCCCCTTTCCCGCAAGGTAAGCCAGGCGATACAGGGCGAGATCGTCGTAGGATACATCACCCCCCATCTTTTCGAAGACAAGCCCCAGGCGATCGATGCCGAGTACGTCAAAGAGCTGGAAGAGCACGTCCCGCGTTTCCCCGGAAAGGTTGAGAAATGACTCGAAGCCCTCGGCCCTCAGAGTTCTTTCCTCGAGATAAAATTTATACAGGTTCGTAAGCACGGTCTGCCGCGCCACGCCGTACTTCCTCATGAGCTGCACGATATCCGCGCCCCCGTTATAAGCGCGCCCCATTTCCTGGTGGCGGTACTCCCCGTCTGCCTTTGCCCGGACCTTCGGCGGGCGCACCGACTCGGCGATGCCGCGCCCCTCGCAGTACGCAACGATGATCCGGAGAAACTCGTCGCCGTAGCGCTCCAGCTTGCTCCTGCCGACGCCGTGTACGTCAAGCAGGGACTCCCGCGACCGGGGGAAATGCGTTGCCATGTCCGCCAGGCTTCTGTCCGAGAAGACGACGTAGGGAGGCACGTTCTCGGCGTCGGCGATCGATTTCCTTTTCGCGCGCAGGAGGTTGAAGAGCTCCGCGTCGTATTCAGCCGCGGCACGGGATTTAGCGGCGGGCGCGTCCTCGGCCAGCGGCGCCCCCAGGAAAGGCTCGTCCCCTTTCATCACCGCGTAGCCCTTTGGGGTGAGCTTCAGGGCGCCGTAGCTGTCCAGGTCCTGGACGATGAGGCCCTTCAGGGCCATGCGGCGGCCTAGCGCCATCCACTGCTTCTTGGTGAGCTCGCCGCCTATATTGTAGGTCGAGAGCCGGTGGTGGTTCCTCTCCATTACCTTCTGCGATTCGGAACCGCGGAGGACGTCGACGATGTGCGAGTAGCCGAACGACTCGCCGGTGCGCTTTACGCAGGAGAGGAACTTCCGCGCCTGGACGGTGTAGTCGATCTCGGCCGCGGGCGGATTGACGCAGTTGTCGCACATGGCGCAGTTGCCGCCGGCGTGCTCCTCGCCGAAGTGGGAGAGGAGTGGATGGCGCCTGCAGCCGGATGTCTCCGCGTAGGCGGTGAGCGACGCCAGGTGATGGTTCGCCGCGACGCGCCGGGTATCCTCGGGGATCTGGTTGATGAAGTACTTGATCTTCACCGCGTCGCCGGGGCCGTAGAGGAGCAGGCAATTCGCCGGGAGGCCGTCGCGCCCGGCGCGGCCGGTCTCCTGGTAGTATGGCTCGATGCTCTTCGGCAGGTCGAAGTGCACGACGAAG